>CANQKL010000011.1 GCA_947624455.1 uncultured Clostridia bacterium | reverse complement strand
ATATTTCTACCCCGATTATAGTATAAAATCTCGGGTACACGCCCCGAGATTTTATGTTTTTATCGAAAGGGAGTTCCCTTTCGAGCTTTCCCCATCGTGCATAGGGTTTGTCAGTAGTCTAAGGCCCAGACCTAACGGTCTGGGCCTCATCATATTTATCCGTGTTATTCGTGGTCGTGACAATCGCAGTCGTCAGTGAACTCGATGTCTATTTCTTCCTTGCAGTTGGGGCAGGTAATGGAACTTTCACATTCCTCCAAAAGGGATGGATCCAGATAAATAGTGTCGCCACAGTGAGGACACTCGACAGCCAGCTCGTCATCGTCGTCAAAATCCCAGTCGTCATCGTCGTCATCGCAGTCGTCACAGTCACATTCGCCGTACATATCTTCCTCTACATCGCCAAGAGCCTCGTCGATTTCATCCACCTGCTCCTGAAGCTCGTCAATGGAATCAAAGACCTCGTCGATCTCGTCGGTCACATCGGTGAGCAGCTCTATAACAGCTTTAAGGATCTTCCCCTCTTTAGTGGTGAGATCCAGCTCCGTACCCTCCATCAAGCCCTTGAGATATGCCGCCTTTTCAGTCAAATAACTCATACTGCCGCCTCCTTAAAATAAAATTGTTCAAAATCACTTACGCTCTGGACATATATTCGCCGGTACGGGTATCTATGCGTATAACCTCGCCCTGATTTATGAACAGAGGCACCTGTACCTGAGCGCCGGTCTCCAAAGTGGCAGGCTTAGTGGCGCCCTGAGCGGTATTACCGGCAAAGCCAGGCTCAGTGTCCGTAACGGTAAGCTCCACAAAGTTGGGAGGCTCAACGCCGAATATATTGCCCTTAAACGACAATATTTTTACCTGCATATTCTCCTTTACAAACTTAAGAGCGTCGCCCAGCTTGTCTGTTCCAATGGGTATCTGCTCGTAAGTCTCGGGATCCATGAAATAGTAAAGGTCCCCGTCATTGTAGAGATATTCCATATCCTTGCGCTCAATGTGAGCCTTAGGCATTTTGTCCGTGGGGCTGAAGGTTCTTTCTACCACGCCTCCAGAAATAACGTTCCTGATCTTTGTTCTTACGAACGCGGCGCCCTTGCCGGGCTTTACGTGCTGGAACTCTATGACCTGGTAAACGTTGCCGTCAAGCTCGAATGTAACTCCGTTTCTGAATTCTCCTGCGGAAATCATTTCAAATCTTCCTTTCGTTTTTGAATAAAGCCGTCGCTACTATAATACTACAAATGGGAAAAATAATCAAGCTTTTTTTCAAAATAGTTGTAAAAATTTTACAAGACGGCAATATCGTCGGGAATTTTTGTCAGACAAACGGCCCCGTCGGGAGTTATAACAGCTGTGTCGGTCAAGCGTATTCCGCCGAATCCGCTGCGGTAAGCTCCGACTCCGATGCTGACGGTCATATTGGTGCAGAGGGTGTCGGAGCTTTGGAGACTGATATTTGGCAGTTCGCGGTCCGCGAGGCCAATCCCGTGGCCCACGCAATGAAGATAGCCGTCGCCGTAGCCCCGTTCGGAGAGCATAGACCTTGCTCGGGAATCCACGCTGCGGCAGGGGCTGCCTGTCCTCGCCTCATGAAGGACGGCGTTACGCGCCGCCAAAACCGCGAAGTACATATTCCGCGCCTCGTCGTCGGCGCTGCCGATAAAGTAGGTTCGGCTGCAATCAGTGCAGTAGCCTTTATATATTATACCCATATTGACCACAACTATGTCCCCGAAGGCCAGCTCCTTTGGCGCGGGATTGGCCGACGGCATAGCCGTGCGCACGCCAGAAACTATTACCGGCGGAAAGGCGAAACCCTCCGCGCCCAGCTCCTTCAGGTGCGTCTCGGCCTTGAATACTATCTCCTTTTCGGTGACGCCCACCTTCAGCAGCTGCTCCACCCTCGAAAAGCCGTCGTCGGTAATCTGCGCCGCCTCGGTGAGGATGGCTAGTTCGTCCGGATCCTTGACCGCTCTGAGGCGGAGCATTACGTCCCCGGCGGGAATGAGTTCCTCATAGCGGAGCCGCTTTTCCAGGGAACGGAACTGATTTACCGTGAAATAGTGATCCTCATAGATGACACGCTTGACCCCGTCGCTGATGATAGTGTCGTTTATGCTGTTGTAAAGGCCGCCGGTGGTGCTGACAATGCCGTAGCCCTGAGTCTCCATGGCCGCCTGAAGGGCATACCGAGGCTCCACAAAGAGGGTGCGGCTTTTTTCTGTTATAAGGATAGCTCCCGTGTCGCCGGTGAAGCCGCTGAGGAAGATGCGGTTCTCCTTTGACGCGATAAGGGCCGCATCGGCCCCTCGCGCGCTCATTGCGGCCAGCAGCCGCTCGACTCTTTCCTCATACATAGCTTTTTCCCTCCAGATGATCTACTAATTTTTCCACGCCAACGCCATAGCTTTCCTTGCCCAGACCGGCCACCTGGCCTATGCAGTAGGGAAGTATCACGCTGTTGTGGCGGAAGCTTTCCCGACTGTGTATATCCGACATATGGATCTCAATGGTGGGCAAGGCGACGGCGCTCACCGCGTCGGCAATGGCATAGCTGTAATGAGTGAAGGCGGCGGGATTCATAATTATTCCGTCAACCCTGCCATAGGCGGAATGTATTTTTTCCACTATGGCGCCCTCGTAGTTGGACTGGAAGCACTCACACTCATATCCCAGCGTCTTTGCCCGCTCAACAGTGAGCTTTTCAATGGTCTCCAAGGTGTCGCTGCCGTAAATTTCCGGCTGGCGGATACCCAGCATATTCATGTTGGGCCCGTTTATCAGCAGAAGTTTTTTTGTCTTGTTCATTGGCCTCAGTCCTTCATCGTTAGTTTATTCTATTAATATTGTACACTATATTATAAACATTTCTAAAACAAAATTGTAAATATTCTGTTAATGATTGCCTTTGCTCTCAGGATATTCTCACATGAGGCGATTAAAGAGCTATTTTCGATTCCAAGTAAAAAGAAAATCCACCCTTTCGGGCAGATTTTCCAGACTACTGACAAACCTTATGGACTATGGGGAAAGCTCGAAAGGGAACTCCCTTTCGATAAAAAACATAAAATCTCGGGGCATGTACCCGAGATTTTATACCTTAATCGGGGTAGAAAAATCAATCTATTGATTTTTCGTAAGCGTAAGCGCCCGATGCGGAAGGGGTAGCCGCTGGGGAAACCGTTCGGGTTGCCCCAGCGAAAGCGCAGCCGGGTTTACGCGTCCAATATGACGGGCAGTATGACGGGTCGGCGGTGTGTGCCCTCGTAAATGAAATCGCTGAGAGCGGAGCGAACGTTGGTCTTGATAGTACTCCAATCGTGCTGACGGGAGATGAGCGAATCCTGAACGCTTGTCTGCGCCACCCGGCGCAGCTCCTCCATAATAGCCTCGTTGTCGCGCATATAAATAAAGCCGCGGCTGATGATTTCCGGCCCGGAAACCAGCCGGTTTTCCTTGCTATTTATGGCCATGACCACCATAATGATGCCGTTTTCGGCCAGGTTTTTCCTGTCCTTAAGCACGATGTTGCCCACATCGCCCACGCCGTACCCGTCTACCAGAACGGCGCCGCCGGGTACTGTGCCGGATATCTTCGCGCTGGTCTGATCCATTTCCAGCACCTGACCTATCTCCATGCGGAAAATGTTCTTCTTGTCAATGCCCATTTCCGCCCCGATCTCAGCGTGGCGCTTGAGATGGCGTTCCTCGCCGTGGACAGGAATAAAGTACCGTGGCTTTACTAATCCAAGTATGATTTTCAGCTCTTCGCGGCAGGCGTGACCGGAAACATGAACCTCAGTGATAGACTGGTGTATCACGTCCGCGCCTTTTTTGTAAAGCTCGTTTATCACGTTGGAAACGGTCTTTTCATTGCCCGGTATCGGCGAGGCGGAAATTATGACCAGATCGCCCCTGGTTATCTCGATCTTTCTGTGGTCGGAATAGGCCATGCGCGTAAGCGCGCTCATAGGCTCTCCCTGACTGCCGGTAGTGATGATGACAAGCTGGTGATCGTGATATTTTTTCACATCCTCGATGGGTATTAGCGTCCCCTCCGGGATTTTCAGATAGCCAAGGATGGAGGCCACCTCGATAATGTTCACCATGCTCCGGCCTGAGACCGCGACCTTACGCTTGTTGCGGACGGCGGCGTTAATTATCTGCTGCACACGGTCCACGTTTGAGGCAAATGTCGCGATAAAAATTCGCTGGCGGGTGTTAGCGAAAATTTCCTCAAATTTTTCTCCGACTGTACGCTCGCTCATGGTATAGCCGGGCCGTTCAGCGTTGGTGCTGTCGCTCATCAAGGCCAGAACGCCGCTTTTGCCCAATTCGCCAAAGCGTCCCAGATCAATCATGCTGCCATGAATGGGAGTGCAGTCGATTTTAAAGTCGCCGGTGTGTACCACTGTCCCCGCTGGTGTCGTTATCGCCATTCCCACAGCGTCGCTGATGCTGTGATTGACCCGAATGAACTCCACCGTAAAGTTTTTGCTTATGTTGACCGTATCGCCCGCCTGTATCCTGTTCAGCCTGGAAACGCTGAGGATACCGTGTTCCTTAAGCTTCTGCTCCACAAGTCCAAGAGTGAGCCTGGTGCCGTACACGGGTACGTTTATGCTGCGAAGCAAATAGGGGATGCTGCCGATGTGATCCTCGTGGCCGTGAGTTATCACCACAGCTTTGACTTTTTCCTTGTTATTGACGAGATAGGTCATATCGGGTATGACGCTGTCCACCCCCAGCATACTGTCGTCGGGGAAGGCCATACCGCAGTCCAGAACAAGTATCTCTCCGCCATACTCAAAGACGGTGAGATTTTTGCCTATCTCCTGCACTCCGCCCAAAGGAATGATCTTCAGTTTTGACTTTTTTGCCATATAAACCTCCGTTTTCTTAATAATACGCAATATAAAATAAAGCGAAAATTAAATGCAAATTTTCGCAAATATGCAGAACCTGAAACTTTATTTTATTTCCAGAACATAACTTTTATCAGCCAGAAGCCCTGGCCCGAGAGAATTAATGCGCGGAAAAAGCGCAGTAAATCCACGAAAATATTTCACTATGAGCCAAAATGCTTGCAAGGGCATACGCAGCAAATCTATAAATATTATACCATGAGCAAAAATGCTTGCTTGCAAGGGCATACGCAGCAAATCTATAAATATTATACCATGAGCAAAAATGCTTGCTTGCAAGGGCATTTTTGCGAAGCAAATCTATAAAATATTATACCACATTTTTGTAAAAAGTCAACAAAAAAAATTATCAAAATTTGTAAGGCTTGTCAATCAATTTTATGTACACCTTTTGGCACGTAGCCCAAAAGTTCTTCTTTTTCCAGATACTTACATATGTTGTAAATGATAGAAAGCCACATTTCCGTACCCTTGAGAGTCACAGGATCTTTCTCCGGCGCAAAGCCGAAGCCCGGCCTCCAAAGGGGAATTACGCGGCGAAGAATCCCCAGCGCCCAGGCTTGTCCCTCGCTGCGGCGGTGATCGGTCTGTCTGCCGCAAAGCCAAAGCGGATAGATTATGTCCAGTACGTTGCAGGCGTTAAATTCATAGTCTCCGCCGCTGTGGAGCAGAGCCGAGTCAATAGTGTTTTCCGCGTAAGGCAGCGGCAGGCCGAACTGACCGTAGCTGCCTCTGACAGTTCTATACCAGCCGTTGATACGCAGGTTCAGGCTGCCGCCGCCCCAAAGGCCGGTCTGGGGCATTATGCGCCTGCCCAGCCAATCGAAAAGCGCGGCCTCGGGTATTGGTTTGCCGAACCGGGTCTTATTGAAATACATGGCCGTGGCCAAAATATCCGTATTGTGTCCGGCGTCCCAGGGGTCGCTATCCCAGGACAGTGAGGACAGATATTTGTCCGCGTCTAAGGCGTCCACGTAACTAAAAGGGGCGGAAAGCCCGTCCCCAAGGGCGCGCAAAGCATAACCAAGAGACATCACCGTCTCATAGCTGTGGCTGTCCTTCTCCATGGAATGGAGCTTTTTTATATAGTCCTCCCTATTCAGGAAGGGAGGTTTCTCATCGAACATTGCCGCTATCTCAGCCCCGTCGCACCACGGACGGATCTCTCCGTCGGAAAGCTCACCGGCGCAGCTCTGCGCCGCCGCTCTCCACTGATTTCGGGCGGAGCGGCCAAAGTCGGCCGTCAGCTTTTCTATTTCAGGGCTGTCCTTCAGTGCCGCCCTCCTGTCCCGAAGGACTTTGGCCGGATTTCCCCCGGCGAGGGCATAGTCGGGAATATCCTTCACTACCACGGCTCCGGCGGCAAGCACCACATGGCTGCCTACCCTGACCCCGTCTACTATTATCACGTCCGCGCCTATCCACACGTCGTCGCCTATGACAATGCCGTCACGCCGATTGCCCTGAAGCTTGAAAGGGATATCGGTTCGGTCAAAGTTGTGATTTTCACCGAAAAGCTTGGCTCCCGGAGCTATGCTGACTTGGCTGCCCACCGTGACCTTGCCCTGTATAACGGCGTAGGAATTGACGGTGCAGTTATCGCCCATTTCAAGCTCCAGCCGCCGCAGCAGAGCGTGGCTGCCTATTTTTACGCCGTTTCCCACCTTGGCCCGCCGCACTTCGTAAATATGGGCCTCTGGGGAGACTACGCAATCCAGGCCGAACTCAAAGCCCGCGCGGCGGCTGAGTTCGGCTTGGAACTTCCTCTGCTCCTCCAGCTGCGCCTCGGTCAGGCTGTTCCAGGGGAGGAAGTAGTTTTCCTTGTTGAAATACTCATCGTAATCGCTATAATTCATTTCGGCTCCAGCCTTTTATCATCCATATAAATATTTCAAGGGCGAGACTTTAACCTAAATTTCGTTCAATAAGTTCCTTCAGAACCTTAGCGTCGGCGGATATCTCGTCTATATTCTCTCCCTCGATCATCACCCTCACGAGAGGTTCGGTGCCGCTGGGGCGGATGAGTACCCGGCCCCGGCCGCTGAATTTGGCCTCAAGCCTGTCAATTTCGGCGGTAATTTCAGGATCGGAGGCATAGCGGTCGTCCCCGCTTTTCGCCACCTTCGCGTTTTCCAGCACCTGGGGAAGGATAGTGATTATACTGCACAGCTCCTCCACGGTCTTACCGCTCTCCTGAACCACCTGAGCAAAGTTGAGTGCGCTTACCAAACCGTCGCCGGTGGTGTTGTGTTCCAAAAATATTATGTGTCCGCTCTGCTCCCCGCCCAGGCAATAGCCGCAGCGAAGCATTTCCTCCAGAACATATCGGTCGCCCACCTTGGTGCGGGGAATGTTTATCCCGTTTTTCTCGCCCATGATGAACAGTCCCAAATTGCTCATTACCGTTGCCACAATGGTATTTCCCCTCAAGAGGCCCTTCTTTTTCAGATAGTTTCCGCAAACGGCCATAATTACATCGCCGTCAATGAGGTTGCCCTTGTTGTCCACCGCCAGCACCCGATCGGCGTCGCCGTCAAAGGCAAAGCCCAGGTCGCAGCCGTTGTCGGTGACAAACCTTTGCAGCCCCCCTATGTGAGTGGAGCCGCAGTTGTTGTTTATGTTCACCCCGTCGGGGTCGTTATGTATGATCAACACCTCGGCTCCAAGGCGGCGGAAGGCGGTCGGACTGGTAGTGGAGGACGCGCCGTTGGCGCAGTCGAGGGCTATTTTTTTGCCGTGAAGATCCACATTTACGGTGGAGATGGCGAAATTGATATATTCATCCACCATATGCTCCGCACGGCGAACCGTTCCTATGCCGCCGTGAGTGGGGAGCTCGGGCATCTCGTCCTCGCCGAGTATGAGCCGCTCGATCTCGTCCTCGGTGGAATCGGGGAGCTTGTAGCCCTGAGAGTTAAAAAACTTTATGCCGTTGAATTCAAAGCTGTTGTGGGAGGCGGAGACCACGATGCCCGCGTCAAAGCCGTGGGTTCGGGTCAGATAGGCCACCGCTGGCGTTGGCGCGACGCCAAGGCAGACTACCTCCGCCCCTACTCCGCAGACTCCCGCCACAAGGGCCGCCTCCAGCATAGGTCCGCTAATGCGGGTGTCCATGCCGATAAGTATTCTTGCGCGTCCGTTTTTCTCCTTGCCCAGCACATACGCGCCCGCACGTCCTATTTTCAAAGCCAGCTCCGCGGTAAGCTCCTTGTTGGCCACTCCGCGAACGCCGTCCGTTCCGAATAATCTGCCCATTTTTTTACTCCTTTTTTATTTTTTCTTTAAAAATATCCTCTTGTGAACAGGTTCGGGACTTCCCCGCCCTTCCTGTACTTTTCGACCGTTTCCCTTACGGCGTCGGCCCCCTCGTCAGTAAAGGTCAGCCGCAGTACGGCGGCTCCGCATTTCCGAAGCTGTTCCAGTCGGTCGGCCATAAATGTAGGCCGGGAATTGTAAACGGTGTTCAAGTGCGTCCGCGTATCCCCAAAAACTGGGAACTCCGCCCCAGTTTTGTCCTTTAACAGAATTCTCCGGCAGTCGCACCGGCCCCGAACCGCCCTAATGATGCAGGCTCGGCTGACCATCACAAGCTGGCGGCCATAGGCCAGCGCCTCCACCGGCACAGGCGACGACTCGGCCAATTTCCGTATTTCCCGAAAATTCAGCTCAGGGGAAAGGGTCAGGCTCACGGCTTCAGCCGCCAAAAGGCTGGCCGCTGCGGCGTTGCTGACGTTTAGTCCGAAATCCCCCCTGGCCCGAAGTCCCGCTTCCCGTATCAAGCTTAGGCCGCCGAGAGTGGAGGTATAGACCTCCGTACCCTTCGGCAGAGCCGCCAGTTGGCGGCGAACCGCCTCGCCGTCCAGAATTATCTGCGGCAGAGATGGAATATATTTTTCATTATACGGTATTTTGTCCATAAAGTCAATGGGGACTATTATTTTATCCGCGTCCCCGGCGCCTTCAAGCTGTGACATATCAATTACAGAAGCATATAGCTCCTGCCTACTGGCGGGAACGCCGCGATACGCCCACTCAAAGCCAAAGACCGGCAGTTCAGGCCGTCGGCTCCTTTGCTCGGTCAGCCTGTCAAGACAGGTTCGGCGCAGACGGTTGAGTTCCGCCGCGGAGACAAACAGCCCCTCCCCTATATCGGCTGTAAAATCGCTTATAAAATACGGGGTTCCACCGGTCTTAGTCAGGCTGCGGGCCGCGTTTTCAGCGGTAAGAGGGGCTTTTTGCGCGGGCAAGGGTACGGAACCCACGACCCTGACGCGGTTTGCGTCGCTGTCGCTCGCTTCCAATACCAGGTCTTCCCCAGCGCGGGCAAAAAATCGCAGACTGACGCCCACGCGCCCACGTTCGATTCCTTCCCGATAGGTGCCGCTCACCTGGGCCAGCAGTTCCTTCGGCGCTCCCGATGAAATGTTATCATTCGATAGCTTCGTATTTAGAATTTCCGGAGTGTTGAGCCCGGAAAAATACCCTTCCGTAAAACTGCCGCCCCTGGAGAAAATGTCCCTTAACCGCGCCCTGTCCCTGTCCGTGACCGGTTCCCCGTCCAAAGCCCGGCGGTAAACGTCGGTCACGGCGGCCACGTACTCGGGGCTTTTCATCCGCCCCTCGATTTTAAAGCTGACAATCCCGGCCCTCGCCATGTCGGTCAGCCTATCCACAAGGCACAGATCTCTGGGACTGAGGAAATAGCCGCTCTGGCCCTGGCAGGCGTATTTCTGCCGGCAGGGCTGGGCGCAAACCCCTCGGTTGCCGCTGCGGCCGCCGATAAAGCTGCTCATAAGGCAGCGGCCGGAAAAGCTGACGCAAATGGCTCCGT
This sequence comes from uncultured Clostridia bacterium, assembly GCA_947624455.1. Classification (GTDB taxonomy): domain Bacteria; phylum Bacillota; class Clostridia; order UMGS1883; family UMGS1883; genus JAFLUQ01. Next base: position 10,321 of record CANQKL010000011.1, on the reverse strand, counting down.
GAACGAAAGCCTCCAGCTCACAGCCGGTTTCGGCATAAATTTTTTCTATTTCTTCCCGGGAAAGCTCCCGGCTGAGTACCACGCGGGAAAAGCCCTTGTCCATCAGGGACAGCACGTCCGCCGCGCTGTGGGCGCTGAGCTGAGTGCTGGCGTGGCGTTCCAGCCCGGGACAGACGCTTTGCGCCAGCCGCGCAACTCCAAGGTCCTGAATTATCAAGCCGTCAACGCCAGCCTTGGCGGCCGAGACGATCTCTTCGGCCACAGCCTTTTCCTCGCCGGGGCGCATGAGGGTGTTAAGGGTCAGATACAGCTTAGCTCCTCTTACGCGGCAGTACTCCGCCGCCGAGGCCAGTTCTTCATCGGTAAAATTTTGGGCGTTTTGCCGAGCGCTGAATCGCTTGGCCCCCACGTACACCGCGTCGGCCCCGTTCTGAACCGCCGCCCGCAGGGCCTCAAAGCTTCCGGCAGGGGACAGCAGTTCGGTCTTATGGCCTTTCATCACTGCTTTTTTGCGTGCTTAAGCTCGGTTTCCAACCGGGCTATGCTGATGCGCAAAGCCTGATTTTCATTGCTGAGCTTGGTATTTTCGGCGGTACGCTTATCTAACAGCAGCTTATTTTCCCCGGCCTCGTCAGCCAGCTCCAGCAGCTTCTTTGTGGTTTCGGCGTTCTCATCCTTCAACTGGAACAGCTCGTCGGCGATATTGACGCAGGCCAGCACCGCCGCCATAGAGGTGGAGAGCCGCCGGTCATGGGCGGTCATTTCTCTGATTTTCTTATCCACATAGTAGGACACGCTCCGAACATATTCTTCAGGAGCGGTACTGACGATAGTATATTCCGCGTTGTTTATCTTTACTACCGTTTTAACCCTTTCTTCCTTTACCTCGCGGACAGTCTCGTTGACTTCTCTTGTTTCTTCCATGGATCTCCCCGCCTTATCTACAATATTACAATCATATTATACTACATTCGCCATCATAAATCAACATTTTTTATTTGCTTTTTTAAAAAAACTGTGGTAAAATATTCTAAAGAAATAAAAAGGAGTGATGTTATGCTTCCAAAGGACCCAAATATACTTTTAAGTCTGCTGAATACAAAACTCAGGGATTTCTATCCCTCGCTGGCGGCTCTCTGCGACGATCTGGACGAGGACGAGAACGAACTGACCGCCGCCATGAGGGAGTCGGGCTATAAATATGACAGCGTTACGAACCGCTTTATAAAAGCATGACAGAAAATCTACGGAGGAATTTACATGAAGATCGCGATGTTTACAGAATGTTACGAGCCATATATAAACGGCGTCATAACGCACATAAAGATTCTCGCTCAGGGGCTACGGGCTTTGGGACACGAGGTAATGATCGTCACGGGGGATACCGAATGTGCCCATCACTATGTAGACGAGCATAACGTGCTGCACTGTCCGGCGGCGAAAACAGGGAAACGGCTCTACGGATACCCCCTTTCCTCTCCCATCAGCCGCCACCGCCGGGACATAATACGCGAATTCGGCCCCGACATCATACACATTCACACGGAGTTCAGTCTGGGCCAGAGCGGCATCCGAATGGCTAAGCTTTTGAATGTACCCATGATCTACACCATGCACACCATGTATGACGAGTATGTATACTATATCGCCCCGGGCGTCCTGTCCCGTCCGGCCACAAAGCTGGCGCGGCAATACTTTCTGCTTGTGGCGGAACACGCCGACGCTATCACCGGCCCCAGTGAAAAGGTGGCCCAGTACTGCCGGGAAATAGGGGTGCGCAAGCCTGTTCACGTCATAAACAACGCCGCCGAGCTGGACGCCTTCCGCCCCGGAGCGGTGGGCGAGGCGGCCAAGGACGCCCTGCGCGGGAAGCTGGGCATAGCCGCCGACGAGACTGTGGCTATCTTCGTTGGCCGTCTGGGCCGGGAAAAAAGCGTGGACGTACTCCTCGGCTTCTGGAAGGAGACTATTCGTCCGGAGGACAAGCTGAGGCTGATCATCATAGGCGACGGCCCTGTCCGCACCGAGTTGGAGGCCCAGGCTCGGGAGCTGGGCCTTGAGGACAGCGTTATATTCACCGGCAAAGTCCTCCACGAGGATATGCCTCCATATGTGGCCATAGGGGATATTTATGTTACCGCCTCACTTTCCGATACAAATTCCATCTCCATGCTGGAGGGAATGGCCTCGGGCCTGCCGGTGCTGGCTTTGACCGACCCGCTCAACGCCGGTCAAGTGGTGGACGGGGTCAACGGCTATTCCTTCAATAACGCCACCGAGATGGGGGCCTATTTGCGCAAAATCAGGGACATGGCCCCCGAAGAAAGGGCGGCTTTCAGCGACAGCGTGGTTCGTTCGGTGCGAACCAGCGGGGCCGAGGACTTAGCTAAAAAGCTGCTCGCCGTTTACACCGGCGCCATGACCAGGGAGACCGAACTCACCAACGCCGTCAGGCTGCTGGCCATGGAATTTTGCCGTCACAGCGGCTTTTCTGTGGAGAAGCTTACCAAGAGCAAGATCTACCATATGTACGACAAGTTCATTTTTGCCTCTGAATTTGACGCCGAGAGCGAGGAGCTGGACAGGGAATTCTATATAAAGGCCCGGCCCGTCTTGATCTACCACATGGACAGGGGCAGGTTCGAGTTTACCGAATACGCGGCCGAAGAATTGACAAAAGACAAATAATTAAAAAAGGCTATTGCAATTTTCAATTATTTGGTGTATAATTTTAATATAAGAATTTCAAAAGGAGAGACGCACAATGAAAATCGCGCTTATCAACGAAAACAGTCAGGCTGCCAAGAACAGCATTATCGAAGCCACTCTTCGCAGCGTGGCCGAGCCTCTGGGGCATGAGGTGTTCAACTACGGTATGTACACCGCCGATGACGCCGCTCAGCTTACTTATGTTCAGGTCGGGATCCTCACGGGTATCCTGCTCAACAGCGGCGCGGCCGATCTCGTTATAACGGGCTGCGGCACCGGCGAAGGGGCCATGCTGGCCTGCAATTCCTTCCCGGGCGTACTCTGCGGTCACGTTGTCGATCCCACCGACGCCTATCAGTTCACTCAGGTCAACAACGGCAACGCCATTGCCCTTCCGTTTGCCAAGGGCTGGGGCTGGGGCGCCGAGCTCAACCTCAGATATGTGTTTGAGAAGCTCTTTGTCGAGGAGTGGGGAGGCGGTTATCCCAAGGAGAGAGCCGTTCCCGAACAGAGGAACAAGAAGATCCTCGACGAGGTAAAGAAGGTCACCTACCGCGACATGGTAACTATTCTCGGCGAGCTTGATCCCGAGCTGGTAAAGGGCGCCGTTTCCGGCGAAAAGTTCAGCGAACTGTTCTTCGCCAACTGCAAGTGCGACAAGATGGCCGAGGCCGTGAAAAAAATTCTTGCGTAAAAACTGTAAGAGCCTTATTGGTAATAAAAACCCTGAACACCAGGGTTCAGACTACTGACAAACCCCACGCACGATGGGGAAAGCTCGAAAGGGAACTCCCTTTCGATAAAAAACATAAAATCTCGGGGCGTGTACCCGAGATTTTATACTATAATCGGGGTAGAAATATCATTTTTATCACAATAAAAATGATATTTCGTAAGCGAAAGCGCCCGCCAGCGTGACGCTGGACCCAAAGCTCTAAATGTCAATCTACTATCTTATGTAACTTCGCAGAATAACATAAGTCTTTGGATGAAACGGCACGTTTCCGGAAGGGGCAGCCGCTGGGGAAACCGTTCGGGTTGCCCCAGCGAGAGCGCTGACCTTTGTCAGCGCTCAGAACCCTGGAACACCAGGGTTTTTATTGTACTTAAAATATTACAGACCGCTGCGTTTCAGAGTCTCGATATAGTCCCCGCAGCCGTCAAAGCCGAAAATGTACCTGCCCGCCGCAGCGCTCCAGTCCCAGAAGCTGCCCATGGCTTCGGACCAATCGTTGACGGGCGTCCGAACCATTTCCTTCAATACGGCGATATTCGCCTTGCCCACCTCCGGGTGAACTGTGTCAAAGCCCAGCCTGTCGGCCTCGGCGGCCGCCCGGGAGTCGATATATTCCTCGACGGAATTTACTCCGCCCAGAGCCTTGTAAAACTCGTTTTTGTACATGGCGTAAGCCTCCAGCGCCAGACGGCTCCTCCTGGGGCCCAGACCTTTCACAAGGCCCACGCTGTCCTGAGCTGGCCGCAGTATGCCCGAGCCCTCATAGCCGTCAGGCTTGGGGAAGGGCACTATGCCCATGGTTATGCCGGCCGCCCCAACATTGTCCAACCGCCAGGGGGCCCCATTGGTGAAGGCGCTGCCTCGGCTCCAAATGAAATCAACCACGGCGTTAAGCCATCCGCCATCGACGGAACCGTTTTCTCTGTTTACGGTTTTGCAGGTCAGCAGGCCCTCTTCGGCCAGCCCCCTGAGATAGGCCATGGCTTCGGCGGCCTGGGGAGAATCGGCAAGGAACCACTCGCCGTCAAAGACCGTCCCGCCGCCGGAGGCCAGAGCCTCAAGGGCAGCATAACCGTAGTTGGTCTCGTACGGCCGCAGGCCGCTTTCGGCTACGGCGCGGAGATATTCCTCAAACCGGCTCCATGTCCACTCTCCCCGCTCATAGAGTTCGCCGGGATAGAGGGTGGTGCCGTCGGCTTCCTTAAGGGCGGGTACACGGTCAAGGAGTCCGGCGTTGTAGCACAGCTGCCAGCCGGTTACAAAGTTCAGATCGCGTTCAAGAAAATAGTGTTCGCCGAAAGTCTCCCCCTGAAGGAGCCAGCCGCTGTCCCCCTCAAATATATCCAGATACGGGTCGAGGGGCTGAAGGACATTCTCGCCTAAGATATTGCCCTGAATACCGCCCCACAGCACCGCCAGGTCGCAGTAGTACTGACCGGTCAGCATTTTCTGTGACAGCAAAAGCTGGATATCGTCGCCATACCCCCTAAATTTCAGGTCTACGCCCAGCCTTTCCTTCACAGCGGCGAGAGCCTTTTCCGCCGCTTCGCGGCGGGCGGGGTCTGGTTCGGCATATTCGCCGGTCTCACCGTCAAAATACAGGAAATCGTCGTCAACAATGTAATTTGTTCCCACATATACCGTATCCGCCGGTACGCCCTCGAGTATGCAGTTTCCGCTCTCAGCCGTCCAGCGGTCAACTATATTGCCAAGATCCGCACAACGCATATAAGTTCTGCCGTCCAGGGCCGCCACGGGAGCGTCTATTATTTCGCCGTCCAGGGCCAGCTTTATCTCATCCGTGGGTGTGAAATCCGATTTTGCGCCTATATACACGGTATTTGTGTACCCGTCCCAGTCCACGGCTCTGCCGTATGCCTCGCAAAAGCTCCTTACAGAGCGGCAGCGTCCCAGCCCATCGAATTCAACAAACTCAAAGCTCTCCCCGACCCCAAGCTCAGGGCGGTATACAACGTCATCCGCCAGACAGACCGTCCCCGTCAGCAGACAAAGGCACAAAATAGCACAGATAGTTTTTTTCATTTTACCTTCCTCCGTTACTGTCTTTTTATATAGAGACACTTAAAAACCAGAAAAGGTCACAAATAATTAAAATAATTTTTCCGCCACGTATTTTCCTATCACCATTCCCCCAAGATCATTGGGATGAGTCCGGTCCAGCGGGCCGCCGGGCGGGTGATAGAACAGCTCCTGGGCGGAATCCCCCATTTCGAGGAAAAGCTCCGTGGTGAAGGAGTGGAGATCGACGAGACGAAGGCCCAGCTCAGCCGCCAGCTCACGGACGGCGGCGGCGTATTCGTCGAGATAGTTGTTAAGCCGCCCGTCCACATATATGAGTCGGTTTATGGGAGTGCAGAATACACATTCCGCCCCTCTTTCGCCCACCAACTCCGCAATTTTCCGCAGATTGCCGCTGTACCCCTCAAAGGGCCGGAGCCAGGACTGCTTTTGGTCGTTGTGGCCGAACTGTGCGAGGACGATATCGCCGGGGCGGATTTGGCGCAGTACCGGCGGGAGGTGACAGCTTAAGCAGTCGCCGGTGTGGGAACCCTGCTCGGCGTGGTTGCTGACGGCGAACCGATCCTTTAGGTACATTGGCAGGGTCTGACCCCAGCCGCAGCACCGGCTCAAGGGGCCGCCGCCATCATAGCTCTGGTCGCAAACCGTGGAGTCGCCCAAACAATATATGACGGGCAGCCGCGCCTCGCGGACGCGGGCTTCTAACTCGCAGTCCCCATCCGCCCGGACGTTTACGCCTTCGTCCCGATAACAGGGCTGCTTCTGGAAATCCGCCTCACCCACGGCGGCGGCAAAGACGCCGCCGTATGTCTCCCCCGCCTTAAGCTCAAGGCCGTTTATCAGGAACCTGCGGTGATCGGCGTACGCACACACTGTAGTATCCTGCCTGGCGCGAACTGTCAGGTCTATTTTAAAGGTTTTCATGCGCTCATCCCCTGAGGCGTGTTGACATGGAGGCCGCTGTGGGGCGCGACCGAAATTGTCTCCGCTCCGGAAGCATAGACGAGAGTAACGCTCCTGCTCTCGCCAGAACCGTTGAACACGTACGATCTGTCCCCGTTGACAAAGAGGTACACACCGTTGGTTATCTGTGTCACTTCATAGTAGCCATCGGCGGCGATAAGGCCCCTGCGGTCAGCCTCCTCGGCAAATATCGAACAGATTTTTTTTGCGCCGGCAAAGGATATGTGGAGCTTGTCGGCCATCTCGTTCTTGCCGCTGTCCCACAGCTGATAGTTGCGGGCCACATAATCCCGGCCAACCTGGGCAAAATGTTCGCCCACGAGGTCGTAAAGATCCACGTACAGGCAGCCCGTCTCGTCAGCCACTTGCGCCACGGCGTCAAAAAAGCCGCCGTTATTGCCGTTGGGCCGCTCGTTTTCTCCGGCGCTGCCCCAGCTGTAGCCAACAGAGGGCTGAGGCTTTACCAGAATTGGAGTTATACCTTTCTGCATGGACTCTGTGAGCATATACTTGAGGGCGTCGGTCATAGTTTCCTTGGTCTTGTCGTCACGGTTGCGGTCATTGATGCCGAACTGGATTATAAGAATGTCCCCGGGCTTGCCCTGAGCGGCCACTGTCGGGAAAATATTGTCCTTCCAGTTTCGCGCCCAGTCGCCGCTGGAGGCCAGATCTACCACCTCATAGCTGGGACTGACAAATCTGCCGAGAAGCTGCGCCCAGCCGGTTCGCCTTTCACCGGCGGGAATATCGGCCTCGACCACATCGGGTACCACAGGGTAATAGTTGCAGAGGGTGGAGTCTCCGCCCACATAGATTCGGGTCTTGCGGCTGAAGATAGCGGGGGTTTTTACCGCCTCCACCTTTGCCAGCCGGGTGGTGCGCTGATCAACTCTGACCGCCGCCCCGCCTTGAAGCTCAAAGCCACGGTAAACATGAACAGTTCCCTGGAGTACGCCGACGGTGCCGTACATCTCCACGTTAGGGCCTACATTTAGGGAGTTTATGTAGATATTCCCCCGCTCATTATCGGACTTGGTAAAGTAGAAGTCATAGGTTCCGTCGGGAATGTCAAGGGGATAGTCGCTGGCGGCGTTGATACCGCCCTCCGGAGCAAAAATCCAGACGGGACTCACCTCCACCGTTACCGGGCCGGAGGCGGTCACGTTTATTCTGCCGTCCGCCGCAGCGGCGCGGGTGACAAATTCGGTTTCAACAGCGTTAGGCGTCAGCGCCGCGGCCCCGTTGACAGTCACGGTCACAGGGGCGTCATACTTCACCGCAACGCTGAATTCATCGGTAAACCCATATTGGCGCACATCAAAGCTGTACTCGCCCTCAAAGGACGCGGTCAGGGCGTAACCGTCGGCCCGGCGCAGGCGGAGATCCTCTATCTGCTCAAGTCCCTCGGCGACTATTTGAGCTATCTCAAAGGCTCCGTACCAGGAATAGTGGGTGTTGTCCGCGACTCCGTCGGGATAGCTGGGATACTGGCCGGGCTGGGCGTAGAGGTGAAGGGCCTCGCTTGCCTTCATGCCCATAGAGTTTTCCAGTTCCCTGCTCAGCTTGTTTACGTCAATGAAAGGCAGGTTCCACCGCTCCGCAGCCTCTTGAAGCAGGGTATCATAGCTGACCGCGTTGGGGTCAGGTTCGCCGATTTTCCCGGTTTTATCATCGAACCAGTGGCTCTGGGTGTGGGAGGCAATTATGGGCTTGAGGCCCTTGTCCAGAGCCGGGCCGATATACTTTTCATCCAGCATGGCGGGATAATCCTCAAGGCTGATATACCGTTCAGGCTTATTCCAGGCCCCATCGTTGTGTCCGAATTGGATGATCACATAGTCTCCGGGCTGGGCGTCTTTCAGTATGGCGTCCCAGCGGCCGTTGTCATAAAAGCTTTTGAGGCTCCGTCCGGCAATGGCGCGGTTGTACACGGTTACGCTGCCGTCAAAGAAAAGGCCCAGCATTTGGCCCCAGCCCGCCTGGGGAGCGGCGCTGTCACGGTAGGACTGGGCGGTGGAGTCCCCGGCGATGAATATTTTTCGGGGCTGATTAAGCTCCACGGCCGCCGAAGCGGCCGTGGTTTCGATATTCATAGGCGTAACTGTCACGGGCAAGTCTCTCCTTCTTATGGTCACCTTTTGGCTCTCCCCGTCCCAGCCCACATCCATGCCAAGAGCTTCGGATATGGCCCGAACGGGTACGAGAGTCCTTTCGTTAACGACTACGGGCGCAGTTTCCATGGTATGGGCTTCGCCGTTCACAGTGTAGGCCGCGCTGCCTATATTCATAACAACGCTATTCGTTCCGGCGGTAACAGTTATTACGCCACTGTCATACCCTACCTTCGCGCCAAGAGCCTCGCCGATAAAGCGCAGAGGCACAAGGGTACGTCCGCTGTCGGCATAAGGCGCGGCGTCAAGCCGCCGTTCAAGGCCGTTAACTTTTGCGCTGTCGGAGCCAAGGGTCAGCTCGACTATACCGGCGGGATAATAGCCCAAATGAGGCGGCTGATTGTAGCTGGAATTTTGCCACACCACTCCCATGCGGTAGAGGTGGTCGCTCATCAGCGGCATAAGTGAAAACTCGGTGGGTATGGTAGTAGTATAGAGCCTGAGACTGAGTCCGTCGGAGCTGCGCAGCAAAATCTCCTCCCGCCAGTCGCCCAGAATGTCCGCCTGAAGGCAGGGCGTAGACTTGGAGCCGTTATTGGCCGAACATCCGGCCGCTGTGAAAAGCAGTTCCTGTTTGCCGGAGTCGTTGACCTTAAAGACGGTAACGCCGTCCAGCAGCTCCTCATAAAGGTCGCCGTCCCAGAAAATGCGGAAATTCATGGAATTGAACTCGTAGTTCAGGTCATCGCCAAGGGAATTGACCTTGCCCGCGCCGCTGCCGGCCCAGGCCACATAGGTGCCGCCAAAGGGGCCGATATTCGCCATAACTCCACGGCCCGTGTCCTTGCCTGCTTCCCGAGCCTGGAGTATTTCGCCCGTGGCGGCGTCAAAAACGGTAAAGCCGTATTTTTGCTTTTCCGTGGCCCCCTCATGAACCGCGAAAAATTCCAGTCCCGGTCTGTAGGGGTCATAGTCGCCAAGGTGCATAGCGTCGCCGTGACCCATATAAGAACACCACAGCACGCTGCCGTCATTGTCCAGAGCCATCGCGCCGGTCAGGATCTCGTCCTTGCCGTCCCCGTCCACATCGCCGACAGAAATGTTATGATTGCCCTGGCCAATATACTGTTCGTTTCCGGCGTCCATAGTGTCAAAGCGCCAGTATTTTTCTATGGCTCCGTTCTTATAGCTGAAAGCGGCGATAACCGTCCTGCCGGGGCCGCTGCCAGCCCGTCCGCCGTAATAGCCCCGCTGGAACACCATGTAGGGGTTTTCTCCGTCCAAATAGGCCACGCAGGCATTATAGCGTTCGGAGCGGTTGCCGTAATTGTCGCCGAAAATATCCACGCTGGGGTCGTTGCTCTGGGGATCGTAAGGCGCGCTTGCAAGGGCTTTACCGGTAGCGCCCTCAAAAACCGTCACCCAAAGCGGCCCTTCGAGGTTTTTGCCGGACCAGTTATTTGTCCATACGGCATTGGGATCGCCTATCACCGCGCCCTGACCGTCAACAGTACCGTCCGCCGTCCGAAAGGCCACCTCGGCTTTGCCGTCCCCGTCCAGATCGTAAACGATGAACTGGGTGTCATGGGCTCCGGCACGGATGTTTTTGCCAAGATCAATGCGCCACAGCCGCTCACCGCTGAGTTCATAAGCGTCAATATAAACGTTGCCGGTATTGCCGTTCTGGGAAGCGTCCTTTGAGTCGCTGGGGTCCCATTTGAGTACTATTTCATACGCGCCGTCCCCGTCCAAATCTCCGACC
>CANQKL010000010.1 GCA_947624455.1 uncultured Clostridia bacterium | reverse complement strand
TAATAGTTGTGACCACTACCACGGGGCTGGACGATTTGAGCGACATATTTGTATAATAAGAGGCGTATACAATGAATTACGGAATCATTGGCTACATTCTTGGGCGGGTAATCGCCATCGTATCGGCGGCCATGCTCCTGCCCTGGGCGGTATCCCTTATATATAAAGAAAACGTAGGGGTGATCTTTCTCCTCTGCGCGATCATATTTGGAGCGGTCGCGGCGATATTTATTCGCAACAAGCCAAAAAACATGGCTTTTTATGCCAGAGAGGGCTTCGTGGTCGTGGCGCTGAGCTGGATAGTTATGAGCGTCATTGGCGCAATACCCTTTGTGGCCAGCGGCGAGATACCCAATATCGTTGACGCCCTGTTCGAGATAGTTTCAGGCTTTACCACCACAGGCTCCAGCATCCTAACCGACGTTGAGTCCCTGTCCAGGTGTATGCTGTTCTGGAGGAGCTTTTCCCACTGGATAGGCGGTATGGGAGTGCTGGTGTTCATACTGGCTATACTGCCTATGGCAGGCGGACAGAACATATACCTGATGAGGGCCGAAAGCACCGGCCCCTCGGTAGGCAAGCTGGTGCCAAAAATACAAAAGACGGCGTTCCTCCTGTACGCCATATACACGGTCATGACTCTCTCGCATCTGGTACTGCTGCTCATCGGGCGGGTCCCTGTATTTGACGCCTTCTGCCTTTCCTTCGGCACGGCGGGTACCGGCGGCTTTGGGGTGCTGGGCGACAGCTTTGCCTCCTACTCCCCCTTTGCCCAAAACGCGACCACCATATTCATGCTCCTCTTCGGAGTAAATTTCAACTTTTATTTCTACATCCTGAACCGCAGGTTCAAGAATGCCTTGGCAATGGACGATGTGCGCTGGTACTTTACAATTTATGTGGCGGCCAGCGTCATAATAACAGTGAACCTTATCCTCAGCGGTCAGTTCGGGGGCTTGAGAGAAGTGCTGTTCCAGACCTCCTCGATAATGACCAGTACGGGCTTCGCCTCGGCGGATTTCAACCTCTGGCCCAGCCTGTCGAGGGCGCTGATGATAATGCTCATGTTCACCGGAGCCTGCGCTGGCAGTACCGGCGGCGGCATGAAAGTCTCGCGTTTTGTCATATACTTCAAGACCGTGGCCAAGGAGATCCGCCAGCTCGCCCATCCTCGCAGCGTGAAAATACTGAAAATGGACGGCAAGCCTATCGAGCATGACGTAATACGCATAGTCAACGTGTATCTTTGCTCCTTTATACTGGTTTTCGCGACCTCCTTTGTGCTGGTGCTGACAGACAATTTTGATTTGACCACCTCTTTCACCGCTGTGGCGGCCACGCTGAACAACATAGGCCCCGGCTTGAATATGGTCGGGCCTACCGGCAGCTTCGCCGACTTCTCGATATTGTCAAAGCTGGTGTTCATTTTCGATATGCTGGCTGGCAGGCTGGAAATTTTCCCGATGCTGCTGCTGTTTTCACCAAACACCTGGAAAAAGCACGGATGATAATAGAGGCCGCAGCAAAACGATATTTATTCTCAAAACTAAATAAGCCGAACCGGCCCCCAACCGTTAGATTTCCTGGTCTAACTTTTTGGGGCCGGTTCAGCTTATTTTCAAGAATTTTTTCAAAACTTTTATTTTCCGAACTTTCTAAACCGCTCATACCGCTTTTCCAGCAGCTCGTCCAAGGGCAGATCCCTGCGGTCGTCTAAGGCTTTTTTGAGCCAGGTTCGAAGCAGCTCATAAGCCGCGCCGAAATCCTTGTCGCTCTCCGGTATTATCCGTTCGATGACTCCAAGCTCGTACAGATCCTCGGCAGTAAGGCGAAGGCATTGACTGGCCTCCCTTACCTTTTTTGCGTCCCGCCACAAAATGGAAGCGCAGCCCTCGGGGGATATTACGCTGTATATGGAGTTTTCCATCATCCAGACCTCGTCGCTGACCGCCAGCGCCAAAGCGCCTCCGCTGCCGCCCTCTCCTATAAGGACGGATATTATAGGAGTCTTGAGGGTCATCATCTCCATCAGGTTTTCAGCAATGGCCAAGCCCTGCCCACGCTCCTCCGCGCCCATTCCGGGATAGGCCCCGGAGGTGTCCACCAAGCATACGACCGGACGGCCGAACTTTTCCGCCTGCTTCATCAGGCGCAGCGCCTTGCGGTAGCCCTCGGGATTGGGGGAACCGAAGTTGCGTGCGATCTTGTCCTTGGTGGAACCGCCCTTTTCCTGGGCAATAATAGTCACCGCTTCACCGCAAAGGCGGCCTATGCCGCCCACGACCGCTCCGTCGTCGCCGTAACGGCGATCCCCATGAAGCTCCTGAAAATCGGTAAAAACATTGTTGATATATTCCATAGCCGTAGGACGGCCCTTGGCCCGGGCCGCCAGCACCTTATCGTAAGCTTCCATGCTCAGACCTCCTTACTGTGCAGAGCCAGCAGATTTATCAACAGATCCCGCTGTCCGCTTCGGGGCGAGATAGCGTCCACAAAGCCGTGATCCAAAAGAAATTCCGCCGTTTGGAAGCCCTTTGGCAGCTTTTTCCGAATAGTCTGCTCAATGACCCTGGGGCCGGCAAAGCCCACAAGCGCCCCCGGTTCGGCCAGGATGATATCGCCCTCCATAGCAAAGGAGGCAGTTACGCCGCCGGTGGTCGGATCGGTCAGGACTACGATATACAGCAGTCCCGCATCGCTGTGACGTTTTACCGCGCCGCTGGTCTTGGCCATCTGCATTAGGCTGAGTATTCCCTCCTGCATCCTCGCCCCGCCGGAAACTGTAAATCCTACCACCGGCAGGCTTTTTTCCGCGGCCAGCTCAAAGGCGCGGGTGATTTTTTCTCCCACTACCGTACCCATAGAGCCTATCATAAACTCCGGCTCCATAACGAACATAACGCAGCGGTGGCCGCCAATGGCAGCCTCGCCCACAATAACGCCCTCGCTCTCGCCGCTCTTGGCCTTGCTGGAGCGAAGCTTGTCATCATAGCCCGGAAAATCCAGTATATTTTGGCTCTCCATGTCGGCCCAAAGCTCCTCAAAGCTGTCCTTGTCCGCGATAAGCTCGACCCTCTGCCGGGCGTTCATACGAAAGTGATGCCCGCATTTGGAACAAACCTCATGATTGTCCTTGAGTTCCGTTGTCGTCAACTCAAAGCCGCAGTCCGGACAGGTCTGAGTGGGTTCCACAAATTCTTCCACGACCTGACGGTCCTCCAGTTCGTTGTTGGCTTTTTTAAATAAATTTCTGGGGATCATTCATATCACCTTCAGGAATTGAAATGAGTTTTCATGAAATCAGTGTAGTAGTTGCCGCTCTTAAAGTCCTTATCTCCGATTATGGCCAGCTCCAGTTCAACGTTATTGTCCACGCCCACCATTATCAGTTCGCCAAGGGCCGACTGCATTCGGCGGATAGCCTCGTCCCTGGTCTTGGCCTGGACGATGAGCTTGCCGATCATGGAATCATAGTAGGGCGGTATGCTGCACCCCCGGTACAGCGCCGTATCGAACCGGACTCGGAAGCCGCCGGGTATGTGGAGCAGATTCAATTCGCCGGTGCTGCTAACGGCGTTTATGCGGCACTCGATACTGTGACCGTGAATAAAAACGTTCTTCTGCTCAAAGTTCAAGGGAACTCCCGCCGCTATTCTTATCTGCCACTTTACCAAGTCGATATTAGTGACCATTTCCGTCACCGGATGCTCCACCTGGAGCCTGGTGTTCATTTCCATGAAATAGAAATTGTTGTCCCTGTCCAGCAAAAACTCCACTGTTCCGGCGTTGGTATAATTGGCGGCCCGGGCGGCCTTGACCGCGGCTGAATAAAGCTTTTCCCTCAGCTCGGGGGTCACGGCGCTGGAGGGAGATTCCTCCAACAGCTTCTGGTTGTTGCGCTGGATGGAACACTCCCGCTCTCCCAGACAGACTATATTTCCCTTTTCGTCACAAAGAAGCTGCACCTCGATGTGCTTAACGGGAGAAAGAAATTTTTCAAGGTAGCAATCTCCGTTGCCAAAGGCGTTCCTGGCCTCGGCCGAGGCGGTGAGAAAAGCCTTTTCCAGTTCGTCGGGGCCGTTCACCACGCGAATTCCCTTGCCCCCGCCGCCAGCGGTAGCCTTAATCATCAGCGGATAGCCTATCTTTTCGGCCTCAATTTTAGCGGCCTCAACGTCGGGTACAATTCCGCTGCCGGGAGTGGTAGGCACACCCGCTGCCTTCATTGTCGATCGGGCGGCGTTTTTATCCCCCATCCGGCGTATAACGTCGCCTCTGGGGCCGATAAAGGTCAGGCCGTTTTCCGCGCAGAGGTCGGCAAAATCGGCGTTCTCCGACAAAAAACCGTAGCCCGGATGTATGGCCTGAGCGCCCTTGGCCTTGGCGGCGGTGATCAAAGCCTGCATATTCAAATAACTGCCCTTAGGCTGAGCCGGCCCTATACAAACCGCATCGTCGGCCAGGGAAACGTGGAGAGCGTCGGCGTCGGCGGTGGAATAAACCGCCAGACTCTCAATGCCCATCTCTCGGCAGGCCCTGATAATACGTACGGCGATCTCGCCACGGTTGGCGATCAAAATTTTAGAAAACATCGGCTATTCTCCCGTCACATTACCGCAAAGCTGAACTCTCCGCTAGTGCAGAGCTTGCCGTTAACATAGCCCTTGCCCTCGGCAAAGTAGAACGGCGCCTTGACCTTGGTTATGCGGCACTCCGTTTCAAAGGTATCGCCTGGAAGGACGGTCTTGCGAAACTTTACATTGTTCAAGCCGGTAAAGTAAGGGGTCTTACCGGAAGTCTCCCCCGCCAGCAGCACGCAGCTGGCCTGAGCCATCATCTCGCAGAGGATAACTCCCGGCACCACCGGGTTGCCTGGGAAGTGGCCCTTGAGGAAAAATTCCTCTCCGGTAATGCGGTACTTGCCGTACGCCACTCCATCCCTGACCTCGGCCTCGTCCACCAGGAGCATATTATCCCTGTGGGGAATTATATTTTTGATTTCTTCTTTATTCATTATCTCACCTTATTTCATCACAAAAAGCTTTTGCCCGTATTCCACAAGATTTCCGTCCTCAACGCAGATCGCGGCGATCTCCCCGTCCTGCTCGGCGGTTATCTCGTTCATAAGCTTCATGGCCTCAATTATGCAGAGGGTGTCGCCCTTCTTTACCCTGTCCCCCACCTTGACATAAGGCTCCTCCTCGGGAGAGGGCGCGGCGTAGAACACGCCCACCATGGGGGCCGTAACGGGAGTCCCGTCAACAGTCTCGGCCTTTTGTTCAGTCTGACCGGCGGAAGCGGCTGGCTGTCCGGCGGACGCGGGAGCCGCGGAGGCAATCACAGCCCCACGCTCCAATTCAATTTCGCTTGCAACGCCCCCGTCGTCATTCTTAAGCTTTATCTTCGTAAGGCCCGTTTCCTTCATCAGCTCGGCTATGGCCTTGAGCTTTTCCTGTCCTTCAAACAGGGCGTCTATTCCGTATGCCGACATAATAATCCTCCTTCATTCGGCCTTTTTTATGGCCACACAGGCGTTATGTCCTCCAAAGCCCAGAGACGTGGACAGGCAGAGGTCAAGCTTTCGTTCCACGGCTGTGTTGGGCGTGCAGTTCAAATCGCAGTTGGGATCCTGCTTGTCGAGATTTATGGTAGGCGGAACAATGCCGTCCCGAAGGGCAAGGGTAGATATAACGGCCTCCACGGCTCCCGCCGCGCCCAGCATATGACCGGTCATGGACTTGGTGGAGGATACGCTGACCTTATAGGCCCGCTCCTCGCCAAGGGCCTTTTTTATGGCCACTGTCTCACTGGCGTCGTTAAGGCTGGTGCCAGTGCCGTGAGCGTTGATATAAACGTCGTCGCTGTCCACTCCGGACTCGTCAAAGGCCATTTTTATGGCCGCCGCGCCGCCCTCGGCCTCCGGGTCGGGAGCCGTGATGTGGTGAGCGTCGCAGGTGGAACCATAGCCGCAGAGTTCCCCATATATATGGGCCCCGCGAGCCTTGGCGTGTTCCATTTCCTCAAGCACCATTACCGCGGCGCCCTCGCCCATTACAAAGCCCGCGCGATGCACGTTGAAAGGCAGCGAAGAGCGCATCGGATCCTCGCTCTCGGACAGGGCGTGCATATTGGCGAAGCCAGCCACGCTCACCGGAAGGATAGCCGACTCGCTCCCCCCTGCGATAATCGCGTCCGCATAGCCGTGCTTGATGGCCCGATACGCCTCGCCAATGGCGTTAGTGCTGGTGGCGCAGGCCGTAACGACGGGGATAGCCGGGCCTTTGCACTTATATTTTATAGCTATAGTTCCGGCTGCCATGTTGATTATCATTGCAGGCACCATGTAGGGCGAAACCTTTCTGGGGCCGCCCTCGTGACACTTAATTACATCGTTGATAAAAGTCTCCATTCCGCCGATTCCGCTGCCGAAGTATACTCCAAAGCGCTCCGAGCGTATATTTTCACCGCTTACCAGGCCGCAATCGTTCATGGCCTCAGCCGTTGCGGCCATGGCAAACTGAGTGAACCTGTCGCTTTTTCTTATCTCGCTCTTGTCCATTACGGCAGAGGGGTCAAAATCCTTGACCTCGGCGGCTACCTTTACCTTATAATCCGTGGTGTCGAACCTGGTTATGAGGCCGATGCCGCATTTGCCAGCCTTTATATTTTCCCACATTTCCGGGACGCTGTTGCCCACAGGAGTCACCGCGCCCAAGCCTGTAATTGCCACACGCATATTGTTCATCCTTTTCACAAAACTATAACGATTTATCAAGCAGGAGACAGACGCTTTCGCCGTCCGCGCTCCGAAAAAGAGGCGAACGCCTCACATCTGCATACCGCCGTCGCAGCGGATCACCTCGCCGGTGATATAGGCCGCCATATCGCTGACCAGGAACAGGGCCAGAGCGGCTATATCCTCGGGCTTGCCAGTGCGCTTCATGGGGATTTGATCGCACATAGCCTTCTTTGCCTCCTCTGGCAGAACCGCCGTCATATCAGTTTCAATAAAGCCGGGAGCGATAGCGTTATATGTCACGCCCCTGGAGGCCAGCTCCTTTGCGGCGGACTTGGTAAGGCCAATGATACCGGCCTTGCTGGCGCTGTAATTGGCCTGTCCCTTATTGCCCGCCAAACCGACCACGCTGCTGATGGAAACTACGCGGCCGTACTTCTGACGCATGAATATAGGATAGGTGTGCTTTATCATATTGAAAGTACCCTTGAGGTTTACGTTTATGACCGAATCAAACTCCGCCTCGCTCATCTTTAGTATCAGATCGTCGCGGGTTATGCCCGCGTTGTTTACAAGTATGTCTATACGCCCGAACTGTGCCTTGACAGCCTCCACAGCCGCCGCCGACTCCTCAAAGTCAGCCACGTTGCAGTATATTTCCATAGCCCTGACTCCCAAAGCCTCGATATCCTTCACAGTCTGAGCGCCCCGATCCCGGTCGCCCACATAGAGTATTGCCACATTCGAGCCGTTTTTTGCGAGTTCAAGGGCGATAGCACGGCCAATGCCCTGCGAGCCGCCGGTGACTATGGCGTTTTTACCTTCCAATAGCATATTTATTCTCCTTTTACAGAGGCTATGGCGGCCTCCAAAGTTTCCTTATTTTCTACGTTAAGTATCTTCGCTTCCCGGTCGATCTTTGCGATAAGTCCGGATAGAGTCTTGCCCGGGCCGACCTCGATGAAGGTGTCCACACCGGCGGACATCATGTTTTCCACGATAGACTGCCAGCGGACCGGATTTTGTATCTGCTCCTTCAAAAGCTGGGCCGCCGGAGCGTCATACGGCCGGGCGGTGTAGTTTGAATACACCGGAACGATGGGTTCGGCAAAAATAAGCTGCCGCATATCGTTGTAAAGTCTTTCCGCCGCCTTAGCCATAAAGGGCGAATGAAAAGCTCCGCTCACCGCCAGAGGGATCGCTCTGCCTCCCGCCGTTTTGATATCGGAGGCAAAGGCCGCAAGCTCCTCTTTGGAACCGGCAACCACCAACTGCCCGGGACAATTATAGTTAACGGGATATATTTCGTCATATTTTGAAGCCAGCTTTTCAACCGTTTCATTGTTGAGCTTAACGCAGGCCGCCATACCGCCGCCGCGTTCTTCCGCCGCGTCGTTCATGTACTGACCCCTCAATGTGACGAGCCGAAAGGCTTCCCCATGGGACAGCATACCGGCAAAGGCAATGGCCGGTATTTCCCCAAGAGAAAAACCGGCGACACAGTCGGGAACAATGTCCGCCTCCCGCAAGGCCTCGGCCGCCGCAAGATCAACGCAGTACATACAGGGCTGGGTATTGACCGTAAGGGAAAGCTCCTCCTTTGTGCCGTAAAAACACATCTTTGACGTGCCGGGGCGTATCAGGTCGGCGGCTGAGAAAACCGCCTTCGCCGCCGGACTCACCTCCGCCAGTTCCCGACCCATGCCGGGATATTGGGAACCCTGGCCGGAAAACACAAAGGCTATTTTACCCATTTCCCCGCCCCCTTGAGGATTTCCTCGGCCTCGTCAAATATCTCGGTTATGATCTCCGCCGCGGGCTGTTCCTTATTGACGATGGCGCTGATCTGTCCGGCCAAAAAGCTGCCTTCCTTTTCATCGCCCTCCACCGCCGCTTTATAGAGGGAGCCAACTCCCAGCTTCTCTAACTCCTCATCGCTTACGCTGGCGTCATATTCGGCCTTAAAGTATTTCCTTGAGAAGGGGTTCTTTATCTGGCGCACAGGATGGCCCAGGCGCTTGCCTGTCATAATGGTGTCCACATCGCCGGCCTTGAGTACCTTTTTCTTGTAGTTCTCATGTACGTTACACTCGTTTGCCACGAGAAAACGGGTGCCAAGCTGCACGCCTACCGCGCCCAGCATAAAGGCCGCCGCCACGCCCCGGCCGTCGCCTATGCCGCCCGCCGCCAACACCGGCAGATCCACGGCGTCAACTATCTGGGGTACAAGGACCATGGTGGTCAGGTCGCCCACATGGCCGCCGCTCTCGCCGCCCTCGGCAATTACCGCAGCAGCTCCGGCCCGCTGGGCCATTTTAGCAAGAGCAACAGAGGCGACAACCGGAATGACCTTGATGCCCGCGGCTATCCACTGTTCCATAAAGCGGGTAGGATTGCCCGCGCCGGTAGTCACCACAGCCACCTTTTCCTCGGCCACCACCTGAGCTACCTCGTCCACATGAGGACTCATAAGCATGATATTTACGCCAAACGGCTTGTCTGTCAAGGTTTTGGCTTTCCTTATCTGATCCCGGAGCCAATCGCCGCCAGCGTTCATAGCCGAAATAATGCCAAGGCCGCCGCCGTTGGAAACGGCCGCCGCCAAATCAGCGTCAGCTATCCAAGCCATGCCGCCTTGAAATATAGGATACTCTATTCCTAAGAGTTCGCAAAGCGGAGTCTTTATCATTTTTTTATCTCCTTTCAAAACCATGAGCCCGTAAGGCCGCAGCCTTACGCGCGCATGGTTCTCGCGGCCCAAGCCGGGCAGTCAACGCCCGGCAGCCGCGAAGTTTTCCTTACTTACTTTCGATTACTTGCTTTCAATTACTTACTTTCGATGAGTTCAACAAGGGAGCCGACGGTCGTAATGGAGGGGTTAAGCTCGATCTCCACGCCAAGCTCTTCCTCGACCTTCATTACCATATCCAGCATATCGAGGGAGTCGATACCCAGATCGTCAAAGGCGGTGTCCATTGTAATCTCTGTGTCAACATATTCGCCAAGAATTTCCTTTACCTTATCAAATACCATTTTTGTTTCCTCCTAAAAGATTATTTATAATATGGGGATTCCCCTTATTATCAAATTTACCAGCGGTATATAGCTCCGCCGTCGGTGAGTCCGCCGCCAAAGGCGGTGAAGGCCAGAATATCCCCTTCCTTAAAGCGGCCCTTGCGGTTCTCGATATCAAGGACGATGGGTTCGCTGGCGCTGCTGGTATTGCCCAAATATTCAATGCCGGTGCAGAATTTTTCCATAGGTATGCCAAGCTTGGACTGGGTCGCCATAATAATGCGAAGGTTAGCCTGATGGGGAATTATATGGTCGATCTTTTCCAAACCTATATCAGCCAGCGCGGCGGCTTCCTCAATATCCCTGCTCATGGCTCCGACGGCATATTTATAAGTCTCCTGCCCATTCATAAAAGTGCAGGAGTTGCGCTCGGGCCGATCGACAGTTTCAAAGGGGCTGTTGCCCTTAGGCCCGTAAATGCCCACAGTGCCGTGGGTGCCTTGAGTGTGCATACGTATCGAAAGGAGGTTGTCCCCCTCGCTCAAAACCACCGCCCCAGCTCCGTCGCCGAATAAAACGCAGGTGCTTCGGTCGTTCCAGTCCACAAAGCGGGTCATGTTTTCAGCGCTGACCACCAGTATTTTCTTCGCCGCTCCGCTCTTGAAGAAGGCGGCGGCAACATCCAAAGCCATTAGGAAGCCCGAGCAGGCGCTGGAAATATCGAAAGCCGGGCAGGCGGCCCCGATAAGCTCCTGAACCATGCAGGCGACGCCGGGGACGACTTTTTCAGGCGAGCAGGAGGTGGCGATGATTAAATCCAGTTCCTCCGCCCTCACTCCGGCCATATCAAGCGCGTTTCGGGACGCTTCGCCAGCCAGCTGTGACAGTGTTTCGCCAGTGATGACATGGCGGCTTTTTATGCCGGTACGCTTGCTGATCCACTCGTCCGAGGTGTCAAGGAAGGTGGACAGCTCATCGTTCGTCACGACTCTTTCAGGCAGGGCATGGCCTGTACCTATTATCTTAAACATTGCTACCTCTCCTTTGGTACTCATACATATACATAATAATTATAAAGCAATTTCCACAGTTTGTCAAGGCTTTGGCAAGAAAAAACGTTAAAACCAAAAAAATACGGCGCCAAAGCGCCGTTAGGAGCGCCGAACCTTGTCAGCGCTCTTAAAGTAAATCCATTTTAATTGTCGGATTTTCTCAATTTTATATCCTCATTTTATATCCTCAAATTATGTACGTGCCGCGATATCCTTGCGGAACAGGAATTTAAACACGGTTCGTATCAACGGCTGAATGAAAAAGAGCTGTGTGAAAAATGCGAACGGGAAGTTGAAGCACACGAGCCTAAGCCAGTTGGCAAGCAGAGTAAATATGCTAAATCCCGTATAATATGGGTAATACAGCCATGCCGCTATAAAACTCATCGCCGGACACATTAATCCCACAGTGGCGCAGATTATTGCCGTTTCAAAAAGCACAGGGTGAGTTTTCGCCGGATCGAATACTCTTGCGGCGAGCCTGAACGAGCAGGGGCTTCCCATAAGGACCTCAAGCGAATATGCTAAAATGAACTCTATAAGCACGACCGCCCATATTGGCACAAATTTTCCGAATACGCTCACTCCGCCCATTGCGCGTATTGCTTCCAGCACGCTTCCCGCTCCCGTAATTTCCAAAAACGCGCCTCCGTTTATGACGTACAGGCTGTAAAACACATACGCGTGGACTGTTACCAGTACAGTTAAAAAGGCAAACACCATTCTTTGAAATTGATTTCTTGGCATAAAAAATCCTCCGTTAAATTTAAATTTTGCAACAAAAAACACACGTGTCGCTCAAAGGGCTGTACGTTCCGTAATCAGATTTACATACCCTTTGGGTAATACGTGTGTCGTCGTTTCGCGAACATTATTTTACCATACAGTTTTCAATTTTGTCAAGAAAAAAATTTATTCGCGGCAAGTTTTTTGTTCCCGTCACAGTAGACAGTAAACGCCGCTGCCCTTCATAAATTCATTTCGTCAACAATGCTTCCGGGCTTCACCGTCATCTCAGCCCAAGCGGGAAGGAAGCCGCTTTTTATGGCGTTCCTGACGGAGCGGATATTTGACCATGCGGCGCAGTAAAAGGGAACCTTTTTTCTCTCGAGTATTTCAACTGCAAGTCTGCTTGTAAGGGCTGACGCTATCCCCTTCCTTCTGTATTCCGGCAGCACGTCCACGCCTATCTGCCACATTCTTTCACAATCGGCGGAGCAGCCCGCAAGCCCGACCAGCTTTTCGCCCTCGTAGGCCCCGACGCCAAGCACGTCCAAACACTTCCTATCCTCGCACAGCGCGTTGCCCCACTGGGGCAGGTACAGCTCCTGAAAGTCCCGCTGCTCAAGAATTCGCAGCTCATAATCGCAGGGCAGCGGGCGAAGATTGTCGGTGTCGGGCAGAAAGTACTCCGCCATGAAGCATATTTTATATCCCTTGACTCTGATCCTGTCGCTTAGATAATGCATATTCGGCGTTTCAAAAAGGTGATAAAATTCATATTTGCCCACGTATTCCGCCACTATTTCCCGAATATCATCTATGGCCGCCGCAACCACGTTGCTCCCGTAAGAAACAAAATTTGCCGCTATCGATTCTTTCAGATATTTTCTCGCCCTATCTCCCAGGCGGAACGCAGCGATAACGTTTTGCTCCCGCAAAAAGTCCTCCGCTTTGCAGCCCATGTCCTCGGCGGACTGCTCCATCGCTATATGTAATATCTCTTTGGCAACCATAAATCAAATTTTCCTTTCGGTCAATATGTCCCGTTTCAGGCTTAGGCATTGAGTTTCAAATGGCGAGCGATATTCAACGCAATTTTTTGGCTTATCACGTCCGCCACTTATATTTGAATCTATCCGCTATATATTTGTTCGCCGCAGATTCCATCGCATCGTCGAGCGGAGGCAGGCAGCTGAAATTCGGATCTTTACGCTTGATGGCGTTTGTCAGCACATAATCGCACAGGAGAGGATTTTTCGGCAGGAGAGGGCCGTGCAGATATGTCGCGATCACGTTCTTGTACGCCACGCCCTCATATCCGGAGCTGTCATCGTTCCCGAAGCCGTAAATCACCTTCCCCAGCGGAGTATGAGAACCGATATATGTGCGTCCGCCGTGATTTTCAAAGCCGACGATCTTGCCGGGGACTATATCAGACTTTAATACGACATTGCCTACAAGCCTGTTCTCTCCCCGCTCGGTGTAAATATCCAAAATGTCCAAACCCTCTATTGTTTCGTCTCCGAGCCTGTAATATTTACCGAGCAGTTGATAACCGCCGCACACGGCAACCGTCACACCGCCGTCCTCAACGTAATTTTTGAGTTCCCTTTTACACTTTAAAAGGCTGCGGCAGGCAATTTTTTGATCCCTGTCCGATCCGCCGCCTATAAACACGATGTCGGCGTCCGATAGATTTGGCGGCTCCGTATTGTTGCGGGTGTATTTTACGACTTCCGCCTCCATGCCGCGCCATTCCAGCCGCTTCACAAGGCAAACGATATTGCCCCTATCTCCGTAAAGGTTAAGTAGATCGGGATATAAGTGCAAAATTTTCAGCTTGTTCAATCCCATCCGCCTCCATTCTTCAAAAGCGAGGTCAAAACCGCCTCCGTAGGATAGAGAGCGGTATAGTTCACAAGCACATAGCACACGTCGCTGTCCGACTTAAGGCACGTCTTGACCGCCTTACTCATAGACGGCGTTATCATATCTACATTTATATCTTCATATTTGAAGCGCAGACTTATATCCCACATACGCATACCGGTAGTTATGAGCATATTTAGCCTGCTGTTTCTGACCTTGTCAAAATCCACGTCCCACAGCCAGGAAACGTCGCGGCCGTCATTTCTCTTGTCGTTGATAGCCACGATAATATCCTTTTTTCTTTCGTCCGCGTTCATTGTGGCGATGACCTGATTAAAGCCCGCCGGATTTTTTGACAGGTTAAGTATCACCGGCTTATTGAATTTGAACTCCTGAGTCCGTCCGATAGGAGTCTTATACGCCTTGAGCAGCGACGAAAAATCATCCGCGCTCTCGCCGATCACATTCATCACGCTGTACGCCGCAACAAAGTTATAGATGTTGTAAAAGCCCTTTTGACTTATCTTCATAGGCTTTCCGTTCACCGTAAATTCTATGGCCGGACTCAGCCTTACGTTTTTCACCTCAAAGTCAATATTTGGCCGCTTAAAGCCGCACGAGGGACAGCAGTAGTCGCCAAGCTGGCTGTAATGATAATAATTATACTCCTGTTCAGCTCCGCATATCGGGCAAAACCTGCCGTCCTTGATATCGTCAAGCTGAGGAAGAACCTTTTCCGACACTCCGTAATAAAACGGCGTCACGCCCTTTTCCCGTCCAAATTGAACGCACAGCGGGTCGTCAGCGTTTAAAACGAGCTTTAGTTCGCCGACCTTCGTTATAGCTCTTTTAAGTCTGTCGGTAGCTATGTCGATCTCGCCGTAACGGTCAAGCTGATCGCGAAAAAGGTTGGTTACAACCATTACGTCCGGTTTTATGTAGTCGAACACGGGTTCGGCGTTCTCCTCGTCTATTTCAAGGCACGCGTAATCCACTGAAAAACGGCCTAACAAATCCATCTCCTGTATCATAGACGTTACAATTCCGTTTAACAGATTCGCGCCAAGGCGGTTGCACAGAACTTTATAACCCTTCGCCTCCAACGCGGAGCATATAAGATTGTTCGTGGTGGTTTTTCCGTTTGTCCCGCAGGTAACGATTATGCCCCTTTTGACGTGCTTCGGAAGCTCTCCAAGGAGCTGCGGACACAGCCGCACGGCGAATTCGCCCGGCCCCGAGGAGGATTTTTTGCCGGCCATCTTTCCCGCCACGGTCAAAAGCTTTCCCGCTAAGACAGCAAGTAATTTTCTCATTTGTAATTCCTTCATTTTTGTATAATTAAATATTAACAACAAATAAATATTAACATAAATAAAGGAATTTGTCAACATATGGCCCGGCGTTTTTTAAGTTACTCCCCGCGAACCGTCTTTCCTATCTTTGGAGCGAGGGGCCGAAGCTCACTGTCCCAGGCGAAGGCGTATATCACGTCGCCGTCCTCGGCTCCGTCCATCTCGCCGTTAAGTCCCTGAGCTACCGCCTTGAGAGCGCCGTCCTTTCCATAGAGAGCGGCAAGAACCCGCGCGCCATCTATATTGCAGTCTATACCGTATATAAGGCGGCCCTGCTCCAGACGCGCGTTATTAAAGGCAAAGACTTCGCCGGGAGCGGAGGATATACCGTATTTTTCCACCAGCGCTCCGTATTCCTCCTCGGTTATCGGCAGCACCGCTCCGTGCTTATATACGACCTTACCGCTGCCGTGTACGCCGCCTTCCCGGTCGGTATACTGCGGCAGGCTCAGCGCGTCGTTTATACTGTAAAAGTTCGCCGATTCGACGCTGGACGTCTCGAACTGGGTAAGCCCCTTCGACGAAGCGGGGAAATCCTCAGTCCAGCCGCCGTAATGATCCACCATAACGCGCCAAAGCTCGTTATCGCCGTTGACCTTGTACATCAGCTCCCCCTCCCAGCGAGGGTCGCCGCCAGCGGAGGTGAACTTATCTATGGCGTCGCCATCTATCCGGCTCCATTTTCCGTCCAGAGGGTAACGTGTCTCCTCCGCAGACTGGCTGACCTCAAAGTATACGCTTTTTGTGTCCTCGTTTTTGGACAGCCGATAGTAGCGATCGCCTATTTTTTTGATGGTCACGTCAATGGTGGAATAGCCGTTGTCTATATAGACCTCCGGCTCCGAGAAACTTTTGAAATCCCTTGTAAAGCAGCGGTACACCCTGTGATAGTCATAGCCGCTGTCAGAGGTGAGCGACGACCAAAAAAGCATATACTGCCCCCTTTCCTCGTCGTAAACGCTCTCCGGCGCCCAGGCGCAGCCCGCCGTGGGAACGGCCACCTCGCACATTCGCTGCTGGCCCCAGTTCACAAGGTCGTCGCTTTCCCAAACCATGATGGAACGTGAGCCTCTTTGCTGTGCGTCCGCCCAATTTGGACGGCGTACAATGGACAGATCCGTGGCCACAAGGTAGAACTTTTTGCCGTCATAGGAGCGGATCACGTGAGGGTCGCGCAGACCGCCGCTCCCCATTGACGAGCGAAGCGTAGGCTCCATGTTGTTGAGCATTTTCCAGGTGTTTCCATCATCGGAAACGGAAAAATATATCTGCTCCTCATCATAACGGTCGCCGTCAGGGGCGCCTTCGACGAAATGAACCATAAGGTAACGGCTGGTCTTGGGCTGGTCATGGTCCGGTTCGCCGCCGGGGCCTATCCTAATTACGGTAAAGGAGTTGGCGGGAGCGTCATAGGAAAATTCATGCCCAAAGCCCCCCATATATGTTACTGCGGGAGAAATTTTTTCCGGTTCCTCAAGACTGTTGAAGCCGAGAACATCGTCCGAAGCCAAAGTAATAATCTTCGCTCTGTCCGACGCTATCGGAATGGACTCGTCGATACTGAAGCTGACGCTCCTCTCCTCAGCCGAAGAATTTACAAGCTTTATTATAAGGTCGCCGCTTTCACTGTCGAAGGACACGTTTTCAAACACGGTCGCCTCCCCATGAACATGGGGGACGAGGGTAGATTTATAGCTGAAATCCCCGGTGTTCTGGCCATACATGGTCTGGACGTAAAAGCTGGGGGTCTGAAAAACTCCCTTGCCTCCGAACCAGATCAGATTAGGCGACCACTGGCTGTATTTTGTACCGCCCACCCTGCACAATAGCGGAGCGGCGCTGACCATCTTAACTATGTCGGAATTCCTTTCCAGCATAGTGAAATATGCCGCCTCGGCAAGGGCGTTTTCAAGAGTGCAGACCGTGTAATCGCCGGGAACCTTATCCCAGCGCGCCGAGACCTCGCCGAGAAATACGTTCACGTCGCGCGGGTATTTGTCATAATAGTCCATGTTTCCGTAAAACCAGTCGGGGGTTTCATAGTAGTGTTCGTCGGCGGCGAAGGTGAAATCGGGATTTTCCGCAAGACGTTCCCGAAGGAAAGCGTACTCCGCGGAGTGTACGGAGCTGCCGGAGTGATACCAGGCCGCCGAGGATATGAGCTTTATATTGGGATCCTTTTTATGGACGAACCGCTCTATCCAGTAGTAGCGATCATGCCACTGATTGCCTCCGCGCTCCCACTGTTCGTTTCCTATGCCTATCATTTCAAGGCCAAAGGGTTCCTCATGGCCCATCGACCGTCTGAGGGCCGCCCACTCGTTGTCGAAATCATCGGAGTTGGCAAAGTCTATGAGGTCGAGGATATCGTTGACATATACCATAAACTCCTGGCTGAGGTCGGCTTCCGTGGCTGTAGCCCAGGTCTTGGAGCTGTCGGAGTACACAGGCACGGCCTCTGGATTTTGGTTTACCATACAGGCCAATCCGGCGTTGACTACCGGCAGGGGCTTTGCGCCAAGCTCCTCGCACAGCAGAAAATATTCGTAAAAACCAAGGTTGAAGCTCTGGCAATAGTATCTAGAATTTCCGCTCTGCCAACGGCTTTTATTGAGCTTTCTCTGCTCGACGGGACCCACAGTCTCTTTCCAGCGGTAAGCGGTGGCGAGAGTCGCGCCGCCCTCCACGGCGCAGCCGCCGGGAAAGCGGACGAAGCCGGGATTCATTGTGGCGAGAGCGTCGAATATATCCCTTCTAAACAGCCCGCCGACCGCGTCGTCGCTGACGCAGGAAACCATATCGACAAGGGCCGTGCCGGGCTGAGTGAGCCTGAGTACGAAATCGCCGCCGTCAATATCCTCAGTTGGGACGAGCGCGCCTGAATATTTGATCCAGCCGTCGGCCACGCAGCTGGGAGCCGGATCTCCGCTTTCCGTCAAATCGACGTTTCCGTAATCAACGCCGTCCTTTTCCGCTGAAACGCGGATTCCTCCGCCGTAGCCGCGGGCCCTGTTTAGATATAGGCTGACGTTATACCGCTGACCTTTTTTCATATATATGCCGTCATAGGCTTTATTTTTTATGCCGTCGGCGGAGCTTGCCGCAGTAATCTCAGCACAGTGAGTATTGTTGTCATTCATAGGCAGGCTGTCGGTCGCCTTAAACGAAACGCCCTCACCCACTGTACTCCAGCCGTAGTCGTAGGCCGGAGCGGAATTGAAAAACTCAAAGGAGCGATTTTCCAGCATTTCCGCCATAATACCGCCGTCGGCGGCATAGTTTATGTCCTCAAAGAACAGGCCGAACATGGAACTGTCGATGCTGGCTCCCCTTTCGGCGGACACGTTTACCTCGTAATCGTGGTACTCTTCACTATTGAGCATAATCGTAAACTCCTTTTCTCCGCCGCCAATCTTCGCCGTCAGCGTCACTTCGGCAAAGCCGTCGAAGCCGCCGCCTACAATGCCGTCGCGGTCAAGTATTCCCTCGTCCGAGGAGCGCCACATTATTTCTTCGCCAGAATATGTTCCCTTCGTTGGCAGGCCGATGCTGTCCCCCACGGAAATACCGTAATACGAAAGGGGAATATTCAGCGCGGTAAAGTCTATTTCCATTTTCAGTTCGCTGTCGGCCGCCTCGATCTCATCATCGCTGTAGGGCAGTATCGCGAGCCTTGGCGGCAGCGCCGACTCTCGGGAACCAATGGCGAACTCATTTTCCACAGTGTTGCTTTGGCTGGAAAGAACGGCAAAGGTTAGAACTGACGAGCCTGCCTCTCTGACGAGGTTCGTCACGTCTATATCAGTGTAGGAGCCAGCTTCTTCCCCCTGGGCTGAGGCTATAAAACTTCCAAGCTCCGGCCTTGAATACCAAGTCACGCCCTGGGAGCCGTCGGGGACAACGGAGGAGTCGCTGCCGACTCCCTCGATCCAGTCGCTGCCGGCGGCGTAAACATCCATTGAATATGCGGATATATCCGACTCCGACGCCAGGCGCAGATAGGCGTACTTTATCCCGTGGGAAAGGTCGGCAAAGCTTTTAGGATCGAATCTTATGTAGGCCATTTTAATGTCCGTGCCGTCTGTGGAGTTCTGAACGTTCGGGTCGTGAAAAAAGCCGTTATCTGTCTGAGCTGGGGCGTAACGGAGCTTGAGGGCCTTTGCGGCGCCGTTGTTAAAAAGCTTCTGCGCCCTCCAGCTATGCACCGAGGCGTCGGCCTCAGGTTCGATGTATTGGGCCTTATTCAAGGCGTCCCCGTCCGCGATAGGAGCATCGGAGAAAATTACCATTCCTCCAAAGCAGGGGGCGCTCTGTCCCGAAGGAGCGGTTATTTTTACGGTGTGCTTACCGCCGCCGAGCTTCGCGTGAGCATGATAGACGGAAAGATAGTTAGCCGTGGAGTAATAAAAATCCCCGTTCACCTTTCCGGCCAGGGCCAGCTCCGTCTCCCCCTCATATATCCCGAAAACTCTTGTGGGCTGATTTGTGTAGCCAAGGATGTAAAAGTCCAGTTCGGCGGGGGCTTCAAGCGATATTTTTTTAGATACGCTGCCAGTCCAAACCGAGGAAGACCCAAGATTATCTATGCAGTTGACCATATCGAAAGAAAGCCGCCGCCCGTTTTCGTTTACGGCGAAAAGATCCGAAAACTGATCGGCGTTTTGCGCCGTTCCGAAGTCCACGCTCTGGACAGAACCGGGATTGCCCGACGTTCCGGGGCCATGGGCGACGGTCATATCTTCTACCATGAGAGGCCCAAGAGTATAGGCTCCGCCAGTGACCGCCGCCGCCGGAATGACCGCGCTCACCATTACCGCACATATTAGCGCCGAAATTATTTTTCTCAGCTTCATTTTCAAGTTCTCCCTTCCTTTGTCTTTACTACATTATACCAAAGCTGCGGCAGGCTTTAAAGTGTCGTATATTGCGTATAATATCAAAAAAAGTTCAAAAATTGCCGCCGGAATATCAAATATTCATTGACACCCGGGCGGCGCTGTGATAAAATGAAGCTGTGAGGTGATTGTTCGTGGGCTCAACTCAGCAGATAAAAAACTTTCCCGTTCACGCCTATACCGCCAGACACATCCAAAACAAAGGCGTTTCCCGTCCAAACGGGTTTCCGGACTGGCAGTTCATTTACACCCACTCCGGCAGCGGCGTTTTAGTAAATAACGGCCGTGACGGCGGCAAAATAACCGCGGGCGACGTTTGCCTGATCCGTCCTGGCTTTAGTCACGAATACCGCCAAATTGGCGAGGAGCCGTGGATGATAACATATATTACCTTCGGCGGTCAGGCCATAGCGGACGGACTTATGGATATGCTTTTCCTGTCGGAGCCACTGACGGTTTTTAAGTCGTCACGTTTTTCAAACCAAGCCCTTTTAGAGGAGCTTTTCAATCTTGCCCGCACGGAATATGCCGAACATTCATACGCCGACGATCTCATCACAAATTCGCTCCTATACAAAATCATTATTCAGTGCCGCCTCAACCTCTTTCCTCGGGAGGAGGCCGTAACCCCCTCTCCGGAAATCGCGGAGACTTTACGTTACATGAACGCTCATCTCGACAAAAACGTCTCCGCCGAGGAGCTGGCTTTAATGGCGAATATCTCCGTTTTTTCCCTATACAAGAGATTCAAACGAGCCTTCGGGCTGACGCCTTGGGAATACCTGACGGGGCTTCGCCTTGAACAGGCGCGGTCCCTGCTAATCTCCCAGCCGGAAATGACGATTCGGGAAATTAGCAGGGTCTGCGGGTTGGGCGCGGCTGGACTGCACCGCCATTTCAAAAGCCGCTATGGGCTGACGCCAGGAGAATACAGAGAAAAAAACATCTCTCCTTTAGTCCCTGACAAAAACGCTCTGCCCGTAAATGTTTCGGAGGCCCTTGAGGTATATGACCACC
>CANQKL010000009.1 GCA_947624455.1 uncultured Clostridia bacterium | reverse complement strand
TCCATTAAATCTAATGGATCATATGTATTCGCCAATTTTTAGAACAGCTTTTTCTGATAATGCATACGTAACTGTCTATGATG
Organism: uncultured Clostridia bacterium; assembly: GCA_947624455.1. GTDB lineage: Bacteria > Bacillota > Clostridia > UMGS1883 > UMGS1883 > JAFLUQ01. Next base: position 22,200 of record CANQKL010000009.1, on the reverse strand, counting down.
GAGGCACAATAACGTATTCTTTATTACAAATTGCTGTTTATATGGGATTTAAAGAAATATATTTGTTGGGTTGTGATTGCAACTATGGAGGCAAAAAAGCTCATTTTATTGACTATAGAACAACAACGATAACAAATCCGGAAATCATGGAGAATAGGATGCTTGCGGCATATACGGAAGCCAAAAGATATGCCGATACCCATGGTATAAAAATATATAACGCCACACGCGGCGGAAAGCTTGAGGTATTTGAGCGTGTGGATTTTGATTCGTTATTTGATAAGGAGACAGAAGAAGATGAAAACAGTAGCACTTGTACCGATAAAAATGAACAATGAACGACTTCCCGGAAAAAATACAAAAGCGTTTTCCGATGGCAAGCCTTTAATAAGCTGTATTCTGGAAACTTTGAGTAAAGTACAAGAACTCAATGAAATCTATGTATACTGCAGTAATCCGGAGATTCAGAAATACTTTCCAAATGAAAAAATTCGTTACTTGCGCAGAAGCGAGTACCTCGATCAATCAACAACAAAATTTAATGATGTGCTTTATTCATTTGCAAAAGATGTAAAAGCAGATATATACGTACTTGCTCATGCAACAGCACCATTTATTAAACCGGAGCGATTTATAGAAGGGATTCAGGCAGTTTTGTTCGGTGAATATGATTCAGCATTATCTGTTGCAAAATTGCAGGAATTCTTATGGGAAAACGGAAAACCATTTAACTATGACCCTGTTTCCATTCCGAGAACGCAGGACTTAACACCAATATTCAAAGAAACTTGTGGAATGTATATTTATCGCCATGAATTAATATGTCAGGAGAACAGAAGAATAGGTCATCGCCCTTATCTTGTTGAAATTTCAGATATAGAAGCAATAGATATCAATAATCCGATGGATTTTGAAATTGCAGATGCAATTTACTCAAAAATTATCAAGAAAAACGAGGAGTAAATATGCCAAAAATTTATATATTAGACTGTACATTGCGCGACGGAGGCTATATCAATAATTTTGATTTTGGCTATGGAGCGATAAGAAAGATAATTCAGCGTTTGTCGGATTCCAAGATTGAAATTATTGAGTGCGGCTTTATGAAAAGATCTGCTAATAATCCGGATAAAAGTTTGTATGGCAATGTGCAGTCTATAGAAAAAATTATTCCCTCAAAATCTGATGCTATGTTTGTGGCAATGATTGCTTACGGGGATATTGATATTGATGAAATTTCACCGTGCTGTGATACAGGTATTACGGGTATTAGGCTTACCTTCCATGAAAATGACATAGAAAATGCATTTGTTTTTGCTGAAAAACTTATGCAAAAAGGCTATAAAGTATTTATTCAGCCTGTGGGTACAACGACATACACAGATAAGGCTTTGCTCCGGTTGATTGATAAAGTTAATGAAATGAAACCGTACGCTTTTTATCTGGTAGATACACTTGGCGCGTTGTATAAAAATGGGCTTCTCCGAATGTTCTACCTCATCGACAACAATCTGAATCCGAAAATAAAAATCGGATTTCACTCGCACAATAATCTGCAATTATCATTTTCTAATGCACAGGAATTGATGATGATGCACTCAAAACGGGATATTATCATTGATTCTTCTGTTTTTGGCATGGGCAGAGGTGCGGGAAATCTCTGCACGGAACTTTTAACGCAGTTTATCAACGAAAATATTAAGAAAAAATATGATCTGATTCCCGTTCTGGAAATTATGGACGAGTACATTATGCCGATTTATTCCACACGTCCATGGGGCTATTCTGTGCCGTATTACATAGCTGCAATCAACAATTGTCACCCGAATTATGCGACATTTCTGATGAACAAGCAAACGCTTTGTATTCGTGACATTAACGCGATTATCAGGAGTATTCCGGAGGAAAACAAACGGATTTACAATGTGGATTTGATTTTTGAGCTATACAGGAATTACCAGCAACACAACATTGATGACAGCAAAACTATCATCAAAATCAAAGAAATTTGCCATTCCCGAAAAATACTGGTTCTTGCGCCGGGAAAAAGTCTTGCAACTTATGCAGAACGGATAAAAAATTTCATTGAAGAAAGTTCTCCTGTGATTTTTGCAATCAATCATATTCCGGAAAATTTCCCGTATGATATTGTGTTTATCAGCAATCTGAAGCGTTTCAAGGGACTTGATGATGCTGTGGAGAAGCTTGGTGAACGTATGATTTGTACGTCAAATATTTCTACGAATTATGCTGTAAATTATTCTTCTTATCTAAATGAGGAGGAAATTATTTCGGATAATGCCGGACTGATGCTAATTAACATTCTGAAAAAAGCAGGTGTGCATGATTTGTATCTTGCAGGTTTTGACGGATTTCAGACATCTGGTGAGGGAAATTATTTTGACGAAAAGTTAAATTTGAATATCCAGTACCAGAAACGAAAAGAAATGAACCGCGCAATTATCGGATACTTCGCAAAATTAAGGCGAAATTTGGATGTCAATTTTTTAACGCCGACAATTTATGATACAGGTGATGAGCAATGAAAAAGTTAGTGATTTTTGACATGGACGGAACGCTTGCCGACACATCTGAGGGAATTTTTAACAGTATTCGTTATACGCAGAAAATGATGAATCTTCCTGAAATTACACACGAGCAAATGCTTCTCCATGTCGGACCGCCAATGGAAGAATCCTATGCGAGAAATTTTGGACTAAGCGGTGAAACATTGAAAAAAGCTGTCAAATATCATAAAGAATATGCCGTGAAAAAAGGCTATCGTGAATTGAGGGTTTACAAAGGAATCATTAATTTATTGGGAAAATTGCAAAAAAACGGCATAAAAATGGCGATTGCCACGCTGAAGGCACAAACAACGGTAGAGAAAATTGCAGGGGAATATTTCCCAGATTTGTTTGATTTAATTGTGGGAACAGATTTGGAAAATCCATTGACAAAGGCGGAACTGCTGATAAAATGTATTGACAAATTCCAAATTCCAAAAAACAATGCCGTTTTGATAGGGGACAGTATTTATGATGCTAACGGTGCAGCAGAAACAGAAATTGATTTTATTGCTGTGACTTATGGTTTCGGTTTCAAGCCAAATGAAGATATTCCAGCAAGTCATATTGCTGTTGCAGACAAGCCTGAAGATTTGATGCAGTTTATTTTGTGAAAAAATATTGGTGCTTCGATTATTACTAATCAGAAAAGTGTGAGTACGTCACGCGAAGGAATATTATGAAAAATCTTAAACTGCGGAGGGACGTTGGAGTGCAATATTTAAGTTATAGCGTAGATATAGGTGTTTTTACAGATGCCTGCAAAGAGCTTTTAAACGAGATTAGCGGCCCAGAAAATATTTCGTGGGGGGGGGTACTCACTAACTAAGGTGAGCGCCATTGCCGGAAAGGCGGTGGCGGCATGAGGATTGCGGCCTTTATCCCAATAAAAGCAAACTCGGAGAGAGTGCCAGGAAAGAATTTTCGAATTCTCAACGGGAAAAAGCTATATGAGTACATACTGGAACACGCCGTTGAAGCGGACGCATTTGATGACATTTACGTTGATACAAACAGTGACGAAATAAAGGATTTCGCAGCCGAAAAGGGTATGTTGGTCATTGACCGAAAAGAGGAGTTGGCGCGTAATACGGCTAATGGAAATGATTTGCTACTGTATCATAGCGAGAAGTATCCTCAATATGATTATTATTTTCAGCTTTTTGCCACGGCCCCGTATCTACAGCCGGAGACAATAAGGATGTGCTGCGGGAAGCTTTTGTCCAGCGAAACGTATGACTCATGTTTTACGGCTGTAGAAAACCACGGGTTTTATTGGCTTAACGGGAACCCTATAAATTACCGTCCGGGGATATTGCCAAGGAGTCAGGATATGAGTCCAATGATAGAGGAGTCAACCGGTCTTTATGGCATAAGCCGAGAGGCATTGAGACGGTACCATGCGAGGATAGGAGCAAAGCCGTATATTCATATCGTCAGCAAATTTGAAGCTATAGACATAAACACTGAGGAAGACTTGAAAATTGCGGAGTATATAGGAAAATCTTACTGGAAGTTTTAAAAACGGAAGTGGACATGAATATATGAGTAGACTGAAGCTTTTGATAAATAAATATACATCTTTGCCCGTGCCTGTAAAAGCGGCGGCTTGGTTTGCTATATGCAACTTTCTTCAAAAAGGAATAAATATGCTCACTGTGCCAATTTTTACTCGGCTTTTGACTACGGAACAGTACGGGGTATACACAATTTATCAGTCGTGGTATAATGTGCTACTTATTTTTGCCACTTTCAATTTGTCGGCAGGAGTTTTTAACAATGGCATGATAAAGTTTGAAAATGAGCGTGATAAATTTACTTCAGCACTCAACGGACTATCAATAACTGTCACGACTGTTTTATTCATCATTTATTTATGTGGGCATAACCTTTTCAATAGGCTATTGGGTCTCCCCACAATTCTTGTCATTGCAATGTTTACCGAGTTTTTGTTTTCACCGGCGTTTGCACTCTGGAGTTCAAGGCAACGCTTCGATTTTCGTTATCGAACTCTCGTGGTAGTCACGGTTCTTATGTCGGTATTGAGTCCGGCTATAGGAGTGGGTGCCGTGCTGCTTTCTTCTGCGCACAAGGCCGAGGCCAGGGTATTGTCTTATGTGGGCGTTCAGGTGTGCATAGGTATTGTCCTTTGCGCGGTCAATTTTTACAAAGGTAAAAGCTTTTATGTAAAATCATTTTGGAAATATGCCCTTTGGTTCAATATACCGCTTATTCCGCATTATCTTTCAATGTCTGTCCTCGGTCAGGCTGACAGGATAATGATAGGCAAAATGGTGGGGCTTTCGCAGGCGGCTATATATGGTTTGGTATATAGTATATCTCAGATGATGAATTTGATTATATTTGCAGTAAATAATTCTTTTATTCCATACTCGTATAAGGCAATAAAAAACAAAAAATTCAAAGATATAGGAAAAACCGCAAATGTCTTGCTTTTGATGTGGGCTTGTATGCTTGTGGTAATAATATGTTTTGGCCCAGAAATAATACGTATATTTGCCTCGTCGGATTACTATGAGGCTCGTTGGATAATTCCGCCTGTGGCATTATCGGTATATTTTACATTTTTGTACACATTGTTTGGCAACGTGGAATTCTACTATGAGGCAACTAAATTCATAATGATTGCTTCTGTAACGGGCGCAATAGTAAATATTATTCTCAATTATATTTTTATACCCATATTTGGCTATATTGCCGCAGGGTATACGACGTTGTTCTGCTATATTTTGTTTTCTGTAAGTCATTATTTATTCCACATAAAGGTGCTGAATAAAATGACCGACGGGGTCAGAGTATATGATATGAAATTCATTGTGTTAATTTCTGCGGTACTGGTAATATTTGCTTTGAGTGTTGTATTTGTGTACGATGCGATTGTTGTAAGATATTCGATTATAGCAGCAATTTGCATTGTAATGTTTATTAAACGTAATTATTTTATTGAAAAAATAAAAAGCATGAAGTAATATAACACTTATTGATTGGAATGGAGTATTTATCCCAGTCCAAAACTTCAATATCACCTCGTTAGCATTTGAGGTAATTTGTTGGTATGATAATTTTGTAAATTCACCTAATTATCATATCTATATGACTGCCTCTATTTATTGTTAGGAATTGCACATTGAGGAACTTTTGAGATTTTATCGTAAAAGTCGAAGAATATTCTTGGAAAACAAGGCTACAAAATCGAGCAGGAGAACATAACCGCTTGACGAAGCTTTAGCAGAATTGTCGCCCGCCGCGCCATATTCAGGGCCGCAGATCCCAAAAATCATTTATCGGAACCATGTGTAACACATCTATTGTAAACATACACATACTATTTGCAGCCGTCAGGGGAATGGACTTGACAAATGGTTCTTCGGCCTGTATAATATATGCGGGAGATGTATTGAATGGATAGGATCATAAACGAGATAATCCTGGACGTGGACGGCACGCTCTGGGACACGACGGATATCTGCGCCCGGGCCTGGAACGCCGCCATAAGGGAAAATTCCAGCATTGAGCCGCGTCTTACGCCGGAGCTGCTCAAAACCCTTTTTGGCAAGCCTATGAACGTTATATTTGCCGCCCTGTTCCCTGAGCTGAGCGAGGGGGAGAGGGAGACTTTGGCCTTGAAGTGCTGCGAATACGAGGATATCTTTCTAAAAAATGAAAAGGTGCCTCTCTTTGACGGGGTGGAGGACACGATAAAGGAGTTGTCAGCGGAAAAGGGCCTGTACATCGTGAGCAACTGCCAAAATGGCTATATAGAGGCCTTTCTGGAAAACAGCGGCCTTGAACCATATATTAGGGATTTTATGTGTTACGGCGATACCCTGCTCCCCAAGGGCGACACCCTTCGTCTGCTGGTGGAAAAACACCGAATGGATTCCCCGATCTATGTGGGCGACACCCAAGGGGACGCCGACGCTTGCCGTCAGGCGGGAGTACCCTTTGTGTATGCGGCCTACGGTTTTGGTCAGGTAAACGGGTGTGAGATAAAAATCAACTCCTTCAGCGAGCTGAAAAAACTGATTTAAAAAGTTCGGCGCAGTTCGATGGGGTCTGGGACGTGAGAGTAAAGTCCGCGTCATACAAAAGACAGTATAAAAGCCCCCGCACGGGGGCTTTTATAGCACAACTCAAATTTGCGATATCATAATATTATGCAGATAAGGCCGCCGGAGCCTTCGTTGATGATCTTCTCAAGAGTTTCCTGAAGCTTGGCCCTGGCGTCGGCGGGCATTTTGTTGAGCTTGGTGTTCAGACCTTCGTTGACCAGTTCATGCAGCGATTTTCCGAAGATGTTGCTGCCCCAGATCTTAATGGGGTCGCTTTCAAACTCTGACATAAGATAATTTATCAGATCCTCGCTCTGCTTTTCGCTGCCGACGATGGGGTTTATCTCAGTCTCTATCTGGGCCTTTATCAGGTGAATGCTGGGAGCGCTGGCCCGCAGACGCACGCCAAATCGGCCGCCCTGCTTCATTATTTCCGGCTCCTTGAGGGTGAGTTCCTCGATGGAAGGGAAAACTATGCCGTAACCCGTCTGTTCCACCTGATGGAGGGCGTATTCCAGCTTGCTGTACTTTTTCTGAACCTTGGCCATTTGAGTGATAAAGTCGATGAGCGCTTCGTCGTCCCTGAGTTCAATGCCGGTAGTCTCGCTGATGACCCGGTAGAACAGGCCGTCCTCGGCAGTCACGCTTATTTTGGCGGTACCCTTGTCGGGATTTATGCGTTCGACCGCCGCTGTCTTTATATATTCGTTGGAGGAAAGCCCCTTTACCGCCTCTTTTATCTGACTGATCTTGTAAAGCGGGAGCAAACCCTCACGAACGGCGGAAAATACGGACTTTTTCAGGTAATGATCCATGGGCAGGGCGTCGATCCACTTTGGCAGGTCTATGCTCAGTTCGCAGAGGGGAAATTCATAGAGTACGGTCCTTATCATTTCCTCGATATCGTTGGCGCTCAGATCCAGACAGGACAGCGCCACTACCGGAGTGGCGTACTTTTCCTCAAGCTGACAGCGGAGCTTTTCGGTTTGGGCGGCGGCGGGCTGGGCGGAATTGAGGACGATGATGAATGGCTTGTCGCTTTCCTTCAGCTCTTTTATTACGCGCTCCTCGGCGGGGATATAGTCCTCCCGGGGAATGTCGCAGATGGTGCCGTCGGTGGTCATAACTATGCCGATGGTGCTGTGGTCGCAGATCACCTTGCGAGTGCCGATCTCGGCGGCCTTGTCAAATTCTATGTCCTCCTCGAACCATGGGGTGCTGACCATCCGAGGCCCGTCCTCGTCGGCGTGGCCGCGGGCGGAATCCACTATGTAACCCACACAGTCGATGAGCCTCACTCTGAACTCCGTTTTTTCGTCGATGGCAATGCTGACGGCCTCGTTGGGAATGAATTTAGGCTCGGTGGTCATGATTGTACGGCCGGCCGCACTCTGGGGCAGTTCGTCCTGAGTCCGCGTCCGACGGTACTGGTCGCCGATGTTGGGGATAACGATCGTGTCCATGAACTTTTTGATAAAGGTTGACTTGCCCGTGCGCACGGGACCTACCACGCCGATATAGATGTCGCCGCCGGTGCGTTCGGCAATGTCGGCGTAAATGCTGTTTACAGAAGCCATATGGCTTCACCCTCCTTCGCGAATAATTTTCCGTTTCTGTCTAAGTATATTAGGCCCGTTCACAAAATATACCGGTAAATTTTCCTTTCGGGTATTGACAAAGCGCGGTTTTTTTATTATAATAAAAAACGGAGCATAAATAACGCTCGAGTGGCGGAACAGGTAGACGCAGGGGACTTAAAATCCCCCGGCCCATAAAGCCGTACCGGTTCGATCCCGGTCCCGAGCACCACAGCCCAAAAAGGAGCCCTGAGGGGCCCCTTTTTGGGAATTGAGGAAGGAATTGAGGAATAAGAGAGCTGCGGGGGATATTTCCCGTGGAGGAGAGCTGTGGCCGCAGGCAGGCTGCTCGGCGCGTCCATTCCTCATTTTTAAAGGAGGCGGCGCCTATGTGCGGCTCTACATATTCTCTCATTGTGTCCGGAACGGGCAACAACAACTTCATCCCTATGAAAAAGGGGGAGGAGGCAGATTTCCTCAGCTGGTACAGGCCGAGACTGCGGGGAAAGCTGAGCGTCGCGATAAAATATTTTAATAAAATATACTCCACCGGCTGTTCTGTACGGGAAAAGCCAGGCGGTAGGTTCACCATCTTGGCGGGGGCTTTGGGCTTCGGAGCGAAGGTAGGGCCCGCGCCGGATGCGGAGCAGTCGCTCACCTTTGGCGGACAGGCCTCGGTCGAGGCGGACACGGGCTTTGAGTCGGATACTGTGAAAATAAATATTCCCCAGGATGCGTGGCTGTCGGTACGGCTGAGGATTCGCGCAGAAGAGGATCTGGAGCTGCCATCCACTGACGAGAGCGCGTCGTCAGGATACCGCGACGGCCTGCGAACGCTGAACGTGCTGCGCCCTAACCTTGTCAGCTGCGACGCGTATCACGACCAGACCATTGTTTTTTTCGGGGACAGCATAACCCAGGGCGCAAGGACCGCCACTGACAAGTATGAGGCTTGGACTCACCGGACGGCTCTGGCTCTGCCCCCGACCACCAGCGTTATAAATCTGGGCATGGGCTGGTCAAGGGCCTACGACGCGGCGGCGAACGGCATTTTCCTTGATTTAGCCAAGGCTGGCGACAAGGTCATTATCTGTTTCGGCGTAAACGATATTAACTCCGCTGACCGCACGGGGGAAGAAATAATAGGTGATCTCAAAACCGTCGCGCGTTTGCTGCGGGAAAACAATCCGGCGGTCGATATAATTCAATGTACCGTCCCTCCCTTTAATATGGACAAGCGGCGTGAGGAACAGCGCCGGATAGTGAACCGAGCCGTGCTGGCGGGGGAGATCTCCCCAAAGGTCTTTGATATCGCCTCCATACTGGAGGAGGCGGATGGCAGGGTGCGGCCCGAATTTATGAGTTCGTCCGACGACTCTCACCCCAACGGACTTGGGGGCAGGGCCGTTGCCGATGTTCTTACCAAGCTCCTCATGAAAGGCGAATTGTGATGACGAAACAAAAGGTACTTAAAATCATACTTTGGATTATGGTCATTTTTTCGGCGGCTCTGATATTTTTCTTTTCCGCCCAGGATGCCACCGCTTCAAATGACACCAGCGGCGGCTTTGTGCGCGCCTTGTTCGGCCTGTTCCCGGCATTTAGAAATATGACCGCCGCGGCTCAGACGGAGCTGGTTGAGTCAGTCATGTATGTGGTTCGAAAATGCGCGCATTTCTGTATTTACGCCTTCTTTGGCTTCTGGCTCATGCACCTGGCCCGTCAATACAGCCGTCAGCGGGCTATTGTGGTTACGGTGATAACGGCTATGGCCTACGCCGCCAGCGACGAGCTGCACCAATATTTTGTGCCTGGCCGTTCATGCGGCATACTGGATGTGTGCATCGACACCGCGGGCGCGCTGGTCGGCGCGTTAGTTGCGATGATATTCGCCTTTATTTGGCAAAAACTGCGTAAACTATATGGAAGCACTATGTAAAGTTTGTGCAAGATTTAACTATAAAAATGTAGGCTTTTTGTGGTATAATAAAACCAGGGTTTTATTATACCTTTGATACTATGCGCCGCCGAAATTTTTCTCGCCGATGGCTCGAAAACGGCGATGCGCAATTATACAATAAATTTTTCAATTTATTGTATAATAAAAGCCAAGGCTTTATTACACTTGTGATATTATTTAATGATTTATTGGGGGTGTTTGGATGTATACCGTGACAGTGGCTGGATTAGGTCTTATTGGCGGTTCCATGGCCAAGGCCGCGAAGGGCTTTCACGGCTGCCGGGTTTATGGCATTGACAGCGACTCCTCGGTTGTGGCTAAGGCGGCGGAGGACGCTGTTATAGTAAACACATCTGTGAACATCCCAGAAATAATCGCAAAGACCGATCTGCTGATTGTGGCCCTATACGCTCAGGCCACGGTGGATTTTATTCTGGAAAACCAGAAATATATGAAAAGCGGCGCGGTAATAGCCGACGTCTGCGGCGTCAAATGCCCGGTGGTCTACCCTGTCGAGGCCGATCTTCGAGGAGATCTGTACTTTGTGGGCTGCCACCCCATGGCTGGCCGGGAGCTAAGCGGCTATGCGAATTCTACGGAGGATCTGTTCCGCCGCTGTAACTTCATAATTGCCTCTACGCCCAAAACCAGGCGGCCCGGGGTGGAGATAATGGAAGAATTTGCCCGCCATATCGGCGCGGCGAATATAATCAACACCTCGCCGGAGGATCACGACGAGATGATCGCCTATACCTCGCAGCTCATGCACGCCGTTGCCGTCGCCCTGTGCGACAACGAGCATATTGAGAAAAGCGCCATGTACAGCGCGGGGAGCCTGAGAGACTGTACCCGGGTAGCCATCCTCAATGAGGAGCTGTGGAGCGAGCTTTTCACGTTGAACAGGGAGCCTTTGTCCAAGCTTATCGACGAGATGTGCGGCAGCCTTCAAAGGATAAAGGATGCGTCTCTCAAAGGGGATATCGACGCTTTAAAGACCATAATGCGCGGCGCAACCGCTGCCAAGCGCAGATTCTTGAACAATTAGGAGGTATCAGCTAATGTCTGAATACATGGATAGATATAATAGGTGGCTTGCCTTTGAGGGGCTGGATAAGGCTTTGAGGCGGGAGCTGGAGGAAATAAAGAACGATGACAATGCCATCCGTTCCCGTTTTGCCAGAGAGCTGTCCTTCGGCACCGCCGGCCTCAGAGATCAGATGGGCGCGGGCTGCGGAAGGATGAACATATATACTGTCCGTCAGGCCACTCAGGGCCTGGCAAAGTGGATCGCCGATATAGGCGGCGGGGACAGGGGAGTGGCTATTGCCTATGACAGCCGCAATTTCAGCGCCGAGTTTGCCCTTGAAAGCGCGAGGGTTCTTTGCGCCAACGGCATTAAGACCTATCTTTTTGACGCCCTTCGTCCCACTCCGGAGCTGAGCTTTGCCGTAAGGCATCTGGGCTGCGTGTCCGGAATAGTGATTACCGCCAGCCACAACCCCAAGGAGTATAACGGCTACAAGGTGTACGGCGAGGACGGCGGACAGCTGCCCCCAGATGCCGCTAACGTTGTGGCCGAGGCAATAAAGAGCATTGATATTTTTGACGGAGTGAAGCTCATGGACGCCGCCGAGGCTGAAAAGCAGGGGCTTTTGACCTACATAGGCGAGGACGTGGACGCTCCGTACCTTGACAAGGTCTATGAGCAGTCCATCGACAGGGAGGTTATCTCCCGCGTGGCCGACGATTTCAGCATAGTCTACACTCCCATCCACGGCAGCGGCAATAAGCTGGTTCGCCGGATACTGGAACGCTGCGGCATGAAAAACGTTATCGTGGTAAAGGAGCAGGAGGAGCCGGACGGCGACTTCCCCACGGTTGAGACTCCCAACCCTGAAAACCGCGAGGTCTTTACCCGGGCTATTGAGCTGGCTAAGGAGAACGGTTCTGATTTGATAATCGGCACTGACCCGGACTCTGACCGGGTAGGTATAGTTGTAAGGGATATAGAGGGAAACTATGTCACCCTGACCGGCAACCAGACCGGCGTGCTTCTGAGCGAATATATCCTCAGTATGCGGCGGAAAATGGGACTTATGCCCGAAAATCCCGTCCTCATCAAGACGGTCGTGACCACCGAAATGCTCCGCCCCGTGGCAAAGGCCTATGATGTGGAGCTTATGGAGGTGCTGACAGGCTTTAAGTTCATCGGCGAAAAGATAAAGTCCTTTGAACAGACCGGTGAAAAGAACTATGTTTTTGGCTTTGAGGAAAGCTACGGTTATCTCAGCGGCACCTATGTGCGCGACAAGGACGCGGTAGTGGCCTCAATGCTCATTACCGAAATGGCCGCCCATTTCAAGGAAAAGGGAATGACGCTTTACGAGGCGATGCAGGCCCTTTACGCCAAGTACGGAACCTTCCGAGAGGGAGTAAAGAACTTCTACTACTACGGCATCGAGGGTCCGTCCCGTATAGCCTCTATGATAGAACGGCTCCGCACGCAGGCTCCCGACAACTTTGCCGGAGTAAAGGTCAACGCTGTCAGGGATTACAGCACCGGGGTCATAAAGTATGCGGACGGCTCCGAGGGAAAGACAAATCAGCCCCTTAACAACATGGTTTACTATGAGCTTGGCAATGAGGAACGCGGCGGCTGGGTAGCTGTCCGTCCCAGCGGCACCGAGCCGAAGATAAAATTCTATTTCGGCTACAGCGATCCGGATAAGGCGACGGCTCAGGCCCGTCTGGAGGAGATCATGACCGCCGTTGTGGAAATGGCGGGAGCTGAATAACTGGAAAAATAAGGGGGGCGCGGATTTTCCGCGCCCTTAAGCTACTGACATATTCACTATGGAAAAAGCTCGAAAGGAAACTCCATTGCGATAAAAAACATAAAATCTCGGGTACGCGTCCCGAGATTTTATACTTGGGACAGAAAAATCATTTTTATCACGGTGAAAATGATTTTTCATAAACGCTGTACCAAAAGCGCTAAATGTCAATCTACTGGGCTATCTCCACCTGCTCCCATTTGTCGCCGGTGCGAACCCAGGCGCTGAGAGAGCCGGTTTCCTCGTCATCCTCCACGCTGTACGCCTCGTCGTATACGAAGGTGGTGGCGTCGTAGCCGTTCTTGTCTATAAAGCCCCACTTGCCGTCCTTTTTGACGGCGGCATAGCCGTAGGCGTAGCTCTCGGCGTCCTCAAAGGGGCCGAAAACCTTTTCGCCTGAAACGTTGATATAGTACCATTCTCCGTTTTCAAGGGCTGGCATAACCCCGAAACAGCAGTATTTAATGGCGTCGTACTGGGGCTGGATAAGAAATTCGCCGTTCAGGTCGATTACTCCGTACTTCCCGTTCAAAGACGCCGCGGCAAAGCCCTCGTTATAGGCTTCGGCATTGTCGAAGCTCCGGTCAGTGTTCCAGTTCATATTTTCCGTGTCAGGGGCGTTTTCGTCCAGTATCACATAGCCCCATTTTTCCCCGTCAAGAGTGGCGGGGGCCAGGAATATGTTCTCGGCGGCCTCATAACTCAAGCGGGCGTCGGTCAGGGTGGCGGGAGTAAGCTGTACCTCCTTGCCTTCGCTGTCCAGGTAGACAAAGCAGAGCTTGCCGTCCACGGCTTTTGCGTAGGGAAAGCCTGCCTGTCTGTCCTCCTCCTCGTGAGCCGCAAAGTATGTGGTTCGGTAGACTATGCCGCTCTTGCTCTCGGCCCTGGCCTTATTCTCAAAAAACTCCTTTTCCGTCCGGCTCTGACAGGAGCAAAGGAACACGAGGATAGCCGTCGCGGCTGAAATTATCCTGATTTTCCTTCTTATCATACAAATTTTACCTCCATATACATACTTATATTATACATTTTACACCAATCAAAGGAAAATTGCAAGATATTGCTTGCAATTTTTTCGTCCTTGTGATAAAATAAGTGGGAATTGGAGGGAAGGACTATGGAAATAAGAGAGAGATACGAAAGCCTCAAAGGTCTTGTGACTCAGAGAAAGGCGGAATTTGCCGCTCTCATGGACTTTGTTGAGAACGAAACATCCTACCTGACCGCCCCTGCCAGCACCCGCTTCCACCTTTGCAGGGAGGGGGGACTGCTGGAACACAGCGTAAACGTCTGTGAAAATATGTTGAAAATAAGGGCCGCACTGGCGCCGGAGATCAGTGAGGAGAGCTGCGCTGTGGTGGCCCTGCTCCACGATCTGGGCAAAGCGGGGATGCCTGACCGGCCAATGTATATACCGAATCAGCCCACGGCAAAGCAAAAGCAGTACGGCTACGGCCCAAGCGTACCCTATCATACCTCGGACAAGCTCACTTATTTAAGCGTGCCGGTGCGGAGCCTCTACCTTATCGCGCCGCGCTTCCCCTTGACCGAGGAGGAGGCTCAGGCCATAGTCTATCACGACGGCCAGTATGTGGACGACAACCGCTCCGTGGCCACAAAGGAGTGCCCGCTCCTGTTCCTTTTACAGTACGCCGACAGCTGGAGCTGTTTTGTCACGGAAAGAAGATAGTAAGCTGGAAAATAAAATTTGAAAGGAAGGTAAAACATGAAGCTTGACACCATCTGCGTGCAGACCGGATATGAGCCGAAAAACGGCGAGGCCCGAGTTCTGCCTATTTATCAGAGTACGACTTACAAGTACGCCTCTACTCAGGAGGTCGGAGATCTGTTCGACCTTAAGAGCGACGGATTTTTCTATACCCGGCTGGCCAATCCCACCTGCGAGGCGCCGGAAAAGAAGCTGGCGGCCCTGGAGGGCGGCGTGGGCTGCATGATGACGGCCTCGGGTCAGAGCGCGTCCCTCATCGCCATACTCAACATCGCCGGAGCCGGCGACCACATACTCTGCGCGGCCACGGTTTACGGCGGAACGTTTAATCTTTTCAATGTCACTCTTCGGAAGGTGGGGATAGACTTCACCTTTGTCGATCCCAACGCCCCCATCGAGGAGCTTAGAAAGGAAATCCGTCCCAACACCAAGGCCGTTTTTGGCGAAAGCGTGGCCAACCCCGCCCTTGTGGTGCTGGATATCGAGAAGTTTGCGGCGCTGGCCCACGAAAACGGAATCCCGCTCATCGTGGACAACACCTTCCCAACGCCCATCAACTGCCGCCCCATAGAGTGGGGAGCGGACATTGTCGTTCACTCCACCAGCAAGTACCTGGACGGCCATGCGGTGGCTCTGGGCGGAGCTATTGTGGACAGCGGAAAGTTTGACTGGGCCGCCAGCGGCAAGTTCCCGGAGTTCACCACCCCCGACGAGAGCTATCACGGCGTAGTCTATACCGAGCACTTCGGCCCCGCGGCCTTCATCGCCAAGGCCAGAGTGCAGATGATGCGCGACCTGGGCGCTGCTCCGGCTCCCATGAACGGCTTTTTGCTGAATATGGGCATGGAGACCCTGCACCTAAGGATGGAGCGCCACTGTGCCAATGCCCTTGCCGTGGCGAAATATCTGGAAACTAACGAAAACGTGGAGTGGGTGGAGTTCCCCGGCCTCGAAAGCAGCAAATACCACGCTTTGGCTCAGAAGTATATGCCCGGCGGCAGCTGCGGAGTAATTTCCTTCGCCGTAAAGGGCGGCAGGGATAAGGCCGTAAAGTTCATGGACAGCCTTAAGCTGGCTGCAATAGTGGTCCATGTGGCCGACCTGCGCACCAGCGTGCTGCATCCGGCCTCCTCCACTCACCGCCAGCTCAGCGAGGAGCAGCTTCGGGAGTGCGGAGTACATCCCGGACAGATACGTATGAGCGTGGGCATCGAGGACGTAAACGATATAATCGACGATTTGCGGCAGGCCTTTGACTGCATAAAATAAGCTTGGCAGCTCACGCCGCCTTTAAGCGGTCAGTAAAGTTACTTTTGTTGCATCAGGCAACGGAATGGAGAATCGAGACATAATGTATGAACCCAAGAATATCAGAAATATTGCCATAATCGCCCACGTTGACCACGGCAAGACAACTCTCGTTGACGCGATGCTCAAGCAAAGCGGAGCTTTCCGGGATAACGAGCAAGTCGAGGAAAGAGTGATGGACTCCGGCGATATAGAACGCGAACGGGGCATAACGATACTGGCGAAAAATACCAGCCTCGTCTACAACGGAGTAAAGATCAACATTATTGACACCCCCGGACACGCCGACTTTGGCGGAGAGGTGGAGCGGGGCCTCAAAATGGCGGACGGAGTGCTGCTGCTGGTGGATGCCTTTGAGGGCTGTATGCCCCAGACCCGCTTTGTGCTGAAAAAAGCTTTGGCCCTGAATCTTTGCCCGATCATGGTCATCAACAAGGTTGACCGCCCCAACGCCCGTCCCTACGAGGTGACCGACGAGCTTTTGGAGCTGTTCATCGACCTGGGAGCCACGGACGAGCAGTTGGACGCTCCCATCGTATATGTAAGCGGCCGCGACGGCTGGGCCAGCCTTTCCCCCGATAAGCACCCCGACGACCTTAAGATCCTGTTCGACCTTATTTTGGAGCATATCCCCTCTCCCGCCGACACTCGGGACGGCGAGTTTAGGATGCTTGTGTCCAACATCGACTACGACAGCTTTACCGGCAGAATAGCTGTTGGGCGCATCGACCGCGGCACGGTGAGGACTAATATGCCAATCACCGTCTGCCGGGACAATATGACGCCCTATAACGCCAGGGTGAGCAAGCTTTACTGCTTTACCAACCTGAACCGCGAGTCTATCGACGAGGCCCAGGCCGGGGAGATAGTCGCCATCAGCGGCGTGGATAAAATCAATATCGGCGACACTATCTGCTCTCCCGCTCAAGTGGAGCCTTTGCCCTTCACTCCTGTGGACGAGCCTGTGCTTTCCATGACCTTCAGCGTTAACGACAGCCCCTTTGCCGGTCGGGACGGCAATTACGTGACCAGCCGCCACCTTCGCGACCGCCTCATGCGGGAGCTGGAGAGCAACATCGCCCTTAGAGTGGAGGAGACTGACAGTCCGGACAGCTTCATTGTGTCAGGCCGGGGCGAGCTTCATCTCAGCGTCCTGATCGAAAATATGCGCCGTCAGGGCTACGAGTTCTCCGTAAGCAAGCCCAGGACGATAAACAAGGAGATAAACGGCGTGCTTTGCGAACCTATGGAAATGCTTACCGTGGACGTGCCGGACGAGTTTACCGGCGTGGTAATGGAGGGCATAGGCAGCCGCAAGGGGACTCTTGTGAATATGGCTCCCGGCGCGGCGGGCTATACCAAGCTGGAGTTCCGCATCCCTGCCCGCGGCCTCATCGGTTATCGGGGAGAGCTGCTCACCGCCACCAAAGGCACCGGCGTTATAAATCATGTGTTTGACAGCTATGAACCCTTTATCCAGGGGGATTTTAACCTCCGAAGCCGGGGAAGCCTTGTCGCTCATGAGGATGGCGAGTCCGTGGCCTACGGCCTCAACAACTCTCAGGAACGGGGCACTCTCTTTATCGGCCCCGGCGAGAAGGTCTACGAGGGCATGGTGGTCGGCGAGTGCAGCCGGTTGGAGGATATCGTGGTAAACGTCTGCAAGCGCAAGCAGGCCACCAATATGCGGGCCGCCGGAAGCGACGACAATATCCGCCTGACTCCGCCCCGAAACATGAGTCTTGAGGAGTGCCTGGAATTTATCGGCGAGGACGAGCTTCTTGAGGTGACGCCCCACTTCCTCCGCCTGCGCAAGAAAATACTCAATACCGATCTGAGAGCCAAGGACGCTCACCGCCGCAAAACCAGTTGACGGCGAATGGCATCTGATTTGTAAATTCGTTTATCGTTGATACCGTAAATTTGTGTAAGCGGGAGCGCAATGCGCTCCCCCTACGGTGTCGAGGGGGAAATTCCGGGGATTCTTAAGGGGAACCGCAGTTCCCCTTAAGCGCCTTTGGGGGGTCCGGGGGCATGGCGAGGCCCCCGGCGCTTTTGGTACTTTTGCCGCGCAAAAGTACATAGCATAGAAAATAATTGCGACACCCAACGCCGTAGGCGTTTACGAAGTTTTGGAAATATGACAGAGTGAGTTAGTGCGACTGACGATGCAAACAGTTAGCGGCGCAGGTCTGCGCCATATACGGCCCCATATAAATAAAATAGCAAAAAACAATTACATTTTGTATAACTTTAACATTGATTATTGTCGTTAATTGGATTATAATTGTTTTGTAAAAAGTGTATGCAAGGGAGCATATGCTTAATATAGGAGGCTATTTATAATGGCAGAAAACATTACTTCTATTTTTGGATGCAACGTATTCAACGACTCCGTAATGAGAAACCGACTCCCCGAAAAAGTATACAAGGAATTCCGAAAGACCGTCAAGACTGGCGCTCCCCTTCAGGAGGAAGTAGCCGACGTCATTGCCGAGTGCATGAAGAATTGGGCCATGGAGCAGGGCGCGACCCACTACACCCATTGGTTCCAGCCTCTCACTGGCGTGACAGCGGAAAAGCACGACGGATTTATTGAACCGGACGGTAATTGCAGAGCCATTATGAGCTTCACCGGCTCCTCTCTTATCAAGGGCGAACCAGACGCGTCCAGCTTCCCCTCCGGCGGTATTCGCGCCACCTTTGAGGCTCGGGGCTACACGGCTTGGGACTGCTCGTCTCCCGCTTTCCTGAAAAAGGATCAGGGTACCACCGTTCTTTGCATACCCACAGCTTTCTGCTCCTACACGGGCGAGGCTCTGGATAAGAAAACTCCTCTTATCCGCAGCGCCGAGGCTATCAGCAAGCAGGCCGTAAGAGTGCTTCGCGCTCTTGGCGATACTGAGACAAAGCGCGTTATCTCCACCGTAGGCGCGGAGCAGGAATACTTCCTTATTGATAAAAAATCCTATGCCAACCGCAAGGACCTTTTCATAACCGGTCGTACCCTTTTCGGCGCAAAGCCGCCCAAGGGCCAGGAGATGGAGGATCATTACTTCGGTATAATTCGTGAGCGGGTATCCAAGTTCATGCACGACGTGAATATGGAACTCTATAAGCTGGGCGTTTTCGCCAAGACCGAGCATAACGAGGTGGCCCCCTGTCAGCACGAGCTGGCCTGCATTTACAGCGAATCCAATATAGCTACCGACCACAATCAACTGGTAATGGAGACCCTCAAGCGCGTGGCCCTTCGTCACGATCTGGTTTGTCTCCTTCATGAGAAGCCCTTCGCCGGTATAAACGGCAGCGGCAAGCACAACAACTGGGCTCTTTCCACCGATGGCGGCGACAATCTGCTCAAGCCCGGCAAGGATCCCCAGAACAATACTCGCTTTATGCTGTTTTTGGCGGCTGTTATCGAGGCTGTCAACGTACACGGCGACCTGCTTCGGGCCAGCGCGGCCAATGTGGGCAACGACCATCGCCTTGGCGGCAACGAGGCTCCTCCCAGCATAATCTCCGTATACCTTGGCGATGAACTCGGCGAGGTGGTTGACGCCGTTGTAAGCGGACGCGAGGCTTCTGTAAAGGGCAAGGAGGAAATGGCCTTCGACGTGGCCGCGATAACTAATATCGACCGCGATACCACCGACCGCAACCGTACGTCTCCCTTCGCTTTCACCGGCAACAAGTTTGAGTTCAGAATGGTTGGTTCCTCCGCTTCCATCGCGGGGCCCAATACTGTTATAAATACTATCGTGGCCGACAGTCTGCGCAAAATAGCGGACCGCCTTGAGGCCGCCAGCGACGTGCAGGCCGAGGCAAAGGCTATCATCAAGGATCTGCTCACCAATAATAAGCGCATCATATTCAACGGCGACGGTTACAGCAAGGAGTGGGTGGAGGAAGCCGCCCGCCGCGGTCTGCCCAACCTTCCTCAGTCTATCGACGCTTATCCCGCCTATATCACCGAAAAAGCCATCAAGCTCTTTGGCGAGAACAACGTTTACAGCGAGGTTGAGCTTAAGAGCCGCTATGAGATAAAGATGGAAAAGTTTGTCAAGACTACCAATTATGAGGCTCTTACTATGCTGGATATGGCCCGTCAGGAGATAATTCCCGCCGTGGGCGACTACGCCGAGCATCTTGCCGAGGCCAAGTCTCTCATTGAGGAGACCGGCGTGGAGGCTTTCGTTGAAAAGGCCCAGATCGCCAAGGTAATGCCCCTGTACAAGAAGCTCTATCAGGCCACCGAGACTTTGGACGAGGCTATAAAGGCTTCGGCTGCCGTTACCGACGATCTTGACAAGCAGGCCCGGGCGTACAAGGACAACGTGATTGCAGCTATGGACGAGGTTCGCGCCGCGGCCGACGCCCTTGAGCTTATTGTACCCAAGGACTTCTGGCCTATGGAGACATATGCCGATATCCTGTTCTATCAATAATATTGTAAACTAATAACCATCAAGGCCCAAAGCGTATCTACACTTTGGGCCTTAGTGCGGAAAAATGCTCGATTACCCAATGAAGGGGATATGACCATGACACTGACAGACGTAATTTTCAGCCTGCTGACCATGCTGGGCGGGGCGGCTCTGTTCCTGTACGGAATGAACGTTATGAGCGGCGGCTTGGAAAAGGTGGCTGGCGACAGTATGCAGCGCCTTATCGAAAACCTGACCAGTAATATGCTCAAGGGCGTGTTGGTGGGCGCGGCGGTGACCGCTCTGATCCAGTCCAGCGGCGCAACCACTGTAATGGTGGTGGGCTTCGTGAACGCTGGCATGATGACCCTGCGTCAGGCCTCGGGCGTTATCATGGGCGCTAATATAGGCACCACGATCACCGCCCAGATACTGTCTTTAGCCGGCATCGATGGCGAACAGTGGTACATAAGGCTGTTCAAGCCTTCGACCTTGGCTAACTTCCTGCTTTTGGCGGGCATTATCCTCATAATGTTCATGGGCAAGAAAAACAAGACCCGGGCCTATGTTGGGGAGATAGTTCTCGGCCTTGGCGCTATTTTCATAGGCATGAGCATAATGACCGATTCCGTCTCCGCCATGAAGGATCTCCCTGTGATGAAAACGATCTTCACCGGCATAAGCAATCCCCTGCTGGGCATAATTGTGGGTGCGCTCATAACCGCTCTTATCCAGTCCAGTTCCGCCTCGGTAGGTATACTTCAGGCCTTCGCTTTTACTGGCCTGGTCACCTGGAGCAACGCTCTGCCCATGATAATGGGCGCCAACATCGGAACCTGCGCCGTGACCATAATCTCCGGTACCGGCGCTAATAAGGAAGCTCGGCGGGCTTCCATACTGAACCTCATATTCAAGATAACAGGCGTGGCCCTGTGCTTTGTGGTAATGTACGGTCTGGATCTGATTTTCCACTTCGACTTTTGGGACAAGCAGCTCACCACCAACGGCGTGGCAAATATCCATTCTGTGTTCAATATCCTCAGCACCCTTGTATTGCTGCCCTTCTGCAATCAGTTCATCAAGATTGCCTGTCTCATCATTCCCGACGATGAAAAGGGCGAAAAGGCCAAAGACAAGGGAGTCGATCTGGCCCTTATGGACGACCGCTTCATGCGTGCGCCCGCCATTGCTCTGCGTCAGGCTATGAGCGAAGTCGTAAAGATGGCGGAAACCGCCCTTTCCGGCTTCGATATGTCCATGGAGGTGGTCGAGAAAGAAAAGCTTGACCTGGTGGACAAGGTAAAGAACATCGAAAACGATATTGATAAAATGGAAAGCGGCATTTCGCAGTACGTCACCAAGATCGTCGCCCAGCATCTTAACAACGCGGAAAAACACACCGCCACAACTATACTCCATGTTGTGACCGATCTGGAGCGCGTGGGCGATCATGTGCTGAACATCTGCTACTGCGTAAGGGATCTGTTGAGCAGCGAGGAACACGCTTCCCTGTCCTCCGGCGCCAAGGACGAGCTTTGCACCATGGCTTCGGCGGTTCGGGAATCCCTGACGCTTGCGGTGGACGGCCTGAGATATTCCGACTCCGGCCGGGCCATCAGGATACAGCCCTGCGAGGCTGTGGTGGATGAGATAAGGGATGTGCTTAAGGATCGCCATGTGGAGCGGCTTGTGAACAATAGCTGCAGCGTCCGGGCGGGCATAGCC
>CANQKL010000008.1 GCA_947624455.1 uncultured Clostridia bacterium | reverse complement strand
GGCCCGGTAGTACAGTTGGTTAGTACGCCAGCCTGTCACGCTGGAGGTCGAGGGTTCGAACCCCTTCCGGGTCGCCAGATGCTGTCCTAGCTCAGTAGGCAGAGCACTTCCTTGGTAAGGAAGAGGTCGGCGGTTCGAATCCGCTGGACAGCTCCAAAAAAAGCTATCGCATTGCGGTAGCTTTTTTCTTTGTCAAAGCTCGGAAACGAACTCTTGACGTTTTGAACTGCCAGTATAGTATGCTTAACTGGAACGCAGCCGCTTAAGCACGACCTGACGGCGCTTTTCCGCAAGCTCTGGATTGGCCGTCGGGGAATAGACCGAGGGAGCGTTTGGTATGCCCGCCAGCATTGTACATTGGTACTCGTCCATCTCCGACGGAGGCACGTCGAAATACCCCATAGCCGCGTCGTATATGCAGTAATAGCCGTCGCCGAAATATATACTGTTGGCGTAAAGCTCGAGTATCTCGTCCTTTGTACATATTTTTTCAAGCTCGACCGCTAAAAAAGCCTCGGCAAACTTTTTTACTATATCCCGATTGTTGATGGAATAGAGGTTTTTTGCTAACTGCTGGGTTATGGTGCTGCCGCCCTCGCTTAGCTCCTTGTCGCGCAAATTGACGTACAGGGCGCGGCCTATGCCTATCAGGTCTATGCCGCCGTGAAGATAAAAGCGCCGATCCTCAACGGCCACGACCGCTTTTACATAGGTGTCCGGCAGGTCGTCGAACACAGTGTAGTTTTCTTTGTCCCTGACCTCGGCTATAGCCGAACGCAGACTTTTTTCGCCGATCATCCGCTTGTATTCACGGTAGCCCAAGAACACAAAAAGAGACGTCAACAAAATTGCGATTATCAGTATCCAGCCAATGAGCCTGCGTATGAATTTAAACATTTTACCTTCTCCCTTATCCCTTGAAATATTGGTACAGACAGCACTTTAGCATACCGTTATACAGCTTGCGCCGCTTGTCCGCCGGACGGCCGTAACACCTTTCAAATTCCTCATGGCTGGTGAGTATGAGCTTGGCCGCCTCGGTGTAACGGCTGAATTTCCGGCCCATGGCGCGGTACAGCGTTTCACAGCTCTTTTTGTCCATAAGCCTTTCGCCGTATGGCGGGTTGCACATTACGATTCCCTTTTCCCTAAATTCCACGGCCTTTTCCATGTCGCGGACGCTAAACGTTATCCTGTCGGCGACCCCGGCCCTGTGGGCGTTGGCTTGAGCGGTTTCCACCGCTCTGGGGTCAATGTCCGAGGCGAAAATGTGAGTTTCGGCCCCGAGATCCCGATTGTCCATGGCTTCCTGCCTGGCGTCGGCCCAGAAGGACTTGTCCATACAGTCCCAGGTCTCGGCCAGGAAGCGGCGCTTGAGTCCCGGAGCGATGTTCAGCGCGTAAAGAGCCGCCTCTATGGGAATAGTGCCGCTCCCGCAAAAGGGGTCCAGAAAGGGCCTGTCCCCTCGCCAACGGCTGATATCCACCATTGTGAACGCTAAAGTCTCGCGCATAGGCGCTTCGACTCCTTCCAGCCTGTAACCGCGTTTGTACAGCGGCGCGCCGCTGGTGTCAAGATATATTTCGCACTTGTCTTTAAGTATATTGAAGCGTATCGTGAGCCGACTGGCATTTTCGTCAAACTGCTCTCGGCCGTAAGCTTTGGAAAGCCGACGCACAACGGCTTTTTTTATTATGCTCTGGCAGGCGGGTACGCTGTGAAGCTGGGAGCGCAGGCTGCTGCCTGTTACAGGGAACTGGTCGTTGACGCCGATGAAATCCTCCCAAGGCAGCGCAAGGGTACCCTGGAACAGCTCCTCGAAGGTCATCGCTTCAAAGCTGGAAAGGCGTATCAAAACCCGTTCGCCGCAGCGCAGGTTTACGTTGAGCAGGGCTACGGCCTCCCAATCCCCGCGAAGCGTCACCCGTCCGTCGCTTATCTGGGAGGTTTCATAGCCAAGAACGGTGATTTCGTGAGCCAGGGTGGACTCGGCCCCAAAAAAGGTGGGTACCGCTATATCGAATTTTGTTGGCATAGGCTTGCCTCCTAATTTACAAGGTCTTTCATCCAGCCGTCCTTGCGCTGGCGGATGATCACGGCTCCGCATTTAAACAGCTCCTCCAAATAGCTGGCGGCAAGCACCGCCGGAGCGGGCAGCTTTAGCGCCAAGCCGGTGAGGCATACCAGCGGGACTCCGATGAACCAGACTCCGCCCACGTCGCAGAGCATACAAAATACAGTGTCGCCGCCGCTGCGCATGGTTCCCACGATTGCCGAGGTGGAAAATGCCTTCAAGAACATGGCGCAGGCGCATATTTTGAGCATAGCCGCGCATATTGCCCTCGTGTCGGGCGTCATTTTGAACAGTGAGGTTATCGGCTGGGACAGGGCAAAGAGCGCTATTCCTGTGGCCAGTCCCTGAGCTGCGGCTATGCGCTGGAACAAATGGGATTTTTCAAGGGCGGCCTGGCGCCGACCGGAGCCTATCTCCTTGCCGACCAGCACTCCGGCCGCGTTAGCCGTGCCAAAGACTGCGGCAAAAAGCATATTTTCCACTGTACCCACTATGCTGTGGGCCGCCGCTGGCCCGCTTCCAAGGCGCACTATGACGGTGCTATATATTGTAACGCCGATTCCCCAGAGAGATTCGTTGACGAATACCGGCAGACTTGTCCTTATATATCCGGAGATAAAGCCCTTTGGAAATCTGAAGCTTTCTCGCGGCGGGGCAAAGAACAGGCTCCGTCTCTTGCCGATGCCGGTCAGCACTACCGCAAATTCAAGCAGCCGGGCCGTGACGGTGGCAATAGCGGCGCCGCGCACCCCAAGGGCCGGCAGGCCCAGCTTGCCAAAGATAAGCAGGTAGTTCAGGCAGCCGTTTGTGGCCAGGGACACCAGACTGCCTATGAGCGGTATTTTGGGCTGTTCCACAGCTTTAAGTCCGGTACCCATTATTATGGTCAGGCCAAAGAGGATGTAGCCCAGGACGGATATCCTCAGATAAGCGGTGCCAGAGGGGATCACCTCGACGCTTCGGCCTACAAGTACGCTCATAAGCTGTCGGGAAAACAATCCCGCGCCCAGGGTTATGACCAGGCCGAAGGCGAGGCTAAGGCTAAGTCCTATCGACATGACCGACTGTATCCCTTTCTTGTCCTGTTTTCCCCAAAACTGGGAAAAGAACACCGTGGCCCCGCTGCATATGCCAAAGACCATGAGGTTGTATACAAAAAACACCTTGTTCGCCATGGCCACTCCGGCAAGCTCGACCTCGCCCAACCGACCGATCATCAAATTGTCCAGGAGATTGACGCTGCTTGTCACGAGATTTTGCAGGGTGAGCGGTATGACGAGATGTATGTAATTCTTTATAGTTTCGTTGTTTTTGAACATTATGAGACTCCCCAAAAAGATTCTACACATATACTATCACAGTTTACAGGTATTTTCAAGCCCAATTTGAATATAAATGAAAATGTAAGATTTTCGTAAGGAGTGATGATATTTGTCCGGCGTCCGAAAGTATATTATGGGTTTTTTGTACCGGACAGCTATTTGCGCCTGCCTTTTTTTGCTTTTATACATAATAGGGGAGCTTTGGCCCGCCGCTCTTGAACACATAACAGGCAAACTAATGTATAACGTGAACTACGGCCTTTTGGCAAAGGGACTTAAGGATTTGGCAAGGTGCGTGCTGCCAAGGTGAGGGTAAAGATACATCCGACGGCGATACTTATTATCGCCTTTTTTATTTGGTACAAGGATTTTGCCAGGCTCCTGCTGTCGGTCGTACTGCACGAGCTTGGTCACAGCTTGGCGGCCTTTATGGTGGGACGAAGGAATCAGGTGCTGACCGTTACGCCCTTGGGCTGTTCGCTGTACGTGGGGGAGCTGACCGGCCCGTCGGCGGTGTTTGTGTATTTGGCCGGGCCTTTTGTGAGCCTGCTGCTGGCGCCGGTACTGTCGCCGCAGACCCTATGGATACTGGTTTTTAATCTGCTGCCGGTGCTGCCGCTGGACGGAGGAAGGGTCGCGGCGGCACTTTTAGGTCAGCGGCGCTGCGGCCTTGTCGGGGGCCTTGCCCTTCTGGCGGCGGCGGAGCTTTGCGCTCTCAACGACGCGCCTCCTCTGGGACTTCTGGTCATACTGTTCCTTCACAGCCGATACCTTGCTTCGGTCAGCTTTGTAAAAATTCGCCGGGCGGCGGATTTTTTGCGGGATTTGTATTGAAAAAATATTATTTTTAATGTATAATGTTAATATATGACCCGCGAAAGGATAAATAATATGAGTACTGTTAATATTGATAAAATATTGAAGCGTGTGCAGAAGCCCACCCGTTACAGCGGCGGTGAGCTGAACAGCGTTGTTAAAGATCCCCGGGACGTGGATATCCGATATGCGTTTGTGTTCCCGGACACCTATGAGGTGGGCATGAGCCACCTGGGAATGAAAATCCTGTACCACTGTCTTAACCTGCGGCCCGACACCTATTGTGAACGTGTCTTTGCCCCGTGGATAGACATGGAGGAGGAAATGCGCGGGGCAAATATCCCTCTCTTTTCCATTGAGACTCGCACTCCGGTCAGAGAATTTGACTTTGTTGGAGTTACCCTTCAATATGAAATGAGCTATACCAATATACTAAATATGCTTGACTTGGCCGGAATACCGCTGCTCAGCAGGGACAGGGGAGAGGACGCCCCCTTCGTCAATGCGGGCGGCCCCTGCGCATATAACCCCGAGCCTTTGGCGGAGATCTTTGACTTCTTCACTATGGGCGAGGGGGAGGAGGTCATCGGCGAACTCATGGACGCTTACAGGGAGTGGAAGGCCGAGGGCGGCAAGCGCATTGATTATCTCAAAAAAATTGCCAAAATCGAGGGCATTTACGTGCCGTGCCTTTACGATGTGGAATACAATAAGGACGGCACATTGAAGTCCATGACCCCTAATTGTCCCGAGGCCAAGCCCAGGATACGGAAACGCATCGTTGAAAATCTGGATGGTATCGAGTACCCTGACAAATTCATTGTCCCATTTATGGATATTGTCCATGACCGGGCCAGTCTCGAGGTCTTTCGTGGGTGCGTAAGGGGCTGCCGGTTCTGCCAGGCGGGTATGATATACCGCCCCATAAGAGAAAAAAGCCCCGACAGACTGGTGAAGGACGCCGAATGTCTGCTTGCCTCCACCGGATACGAGGAGATAAGTCTTTCCAGCCTTTCAACCAGCGACTACACCCGATTTGAGGAGCTGGCGGACAGGCTCCTGACCCTGACGGAAAAGGAAAAGGTGGGACTTTCTCTGCCGTCGCTGAGAGTGGACAACTTCGGCCTCAGCCTTATGGAACGGGTACAGAAGGTACGTAAGAGTGGCCTGACCTTCGCGCCCGAGGCCGGCAGTCAGAGGATGCGGGACGTCATAAATAAGAACGTCAGCGAGGAGGACCTTATGCGCAGCGTGGGCCTTGCCTTTGACGGAGGCTGGATGACGGTAAAGCTCTACTTTATGATAGGACTGCCCTATGAAACCGACGAGGATATTGCCGGAATAGCCCGGCTGGCGGAAAAGGTCGTGGAACGCTATTACGCCTCGGAAAAGACGAATAAGCGCCGCGCCCCCTCGGTAAATCTCAGCGTGGCCGGTTTTGTTCCAAAGCCCTTCACCCCCTTCCAGTGGGCGGGGCAGGACAGCATGGAAGCTCTGCGGCGAAAGCAGCGGCTTTTGAAGGATGAGATAAAGAACCGCCACGTGAAATACAGCTATCACCAGAGCGACGTAAGCGTGCTTGAGGGCGTGTTTGCTAGAGGCGACCGTAAGCTCAATCAGGTTCTCGTCCGGGCTTTTGAACTTGGCTGTAAGCTCGACAGCTGGAACGAGTGCTTTAGCATGGACAGATGGCGTCAAGCCTTTGACGACTGCGGAATTGACATGGACTTTTACACCAGGGAGCGGAGCTATGACGAGATCTTCCCCTGGGATTTTGTGGACATTGGCGTAACAAAGGAATTTATGATGAGGGAAAATGAGCGGGCCAAGGCAGCCGTGACCACACCTCACTGCCGTCTGAAATGTTCGGGCTGCGGAGCCGCCTCCCTTTGCGCCGACGGAAGGTGCAGCGTTTACAAGGAGGAAAGCAGCCTCCGCAAAATTGAGGAGCTGAAAAACAATGGATGAAGAAAGAGTTTTGTACGACTACTATCTTATATATGAGAAAACCGACAACGCCAAGTATATTTCCCACTTGGACTTTGTGCGGACTTACAACCGTACCATGCGCCGGGCCGGGCTGCCGGTGGCCTTTTCCGAGGGCTTTAATCCTCATCCGCTGCTGAGCTTTGCGCTGCCTCTGTCCGTAGGCTATACCAGCCGGTGCGAGCTATTGGAGTTGAAGCTCACAGAGGAGCTGGCGGAGGAGGAAATAAGGGACAGACTCAATGCCGTGATACCGGAGGGAATAAGGATACTTTCCGCTCACCGGGGCAAAAGCAGGATGAAAAAGCTCCGTTTTGCCCGTTACATCGTGACTCCAGAACGTGTGCCGGAGGATATCGGCGGCTTTATGGCGCTCAAGGAGACAGTCATTGATAAAAAGACCAAAAGCGGCGTGAAGGACACAGACATTCGCCCGGATATTCGGGAAATAAGGCTCCTGTCCAACGGCCGCATGGAAATGATCCTCAGCGCGGGCAGCGATAGAAATCTCAAGCCCGATGTGGTCGTAAAGGCTATGAACAAATATATTCCCGGCTATGACAGCGGGGACTGTGAGTACCATCGGTCGGCGATTTACGATGAGAGCATGAATGAAATAAATTAGGAGAATTGATATGGGTTCCTTTATCGGTCATTTTACCACTATAACCCGTCATAAGCTGTTGGTCATGAAGTACTGCTTCCGTATGGGGCTGTACTGGCGGGGGTTGGCCCATGATATGTCCAAATA
The DNA here is from genome assembly GCA_947624455.1 of uncultured Clostridia bacterium. GTDB lineage: Bacteria > Bacillota > Clostridia > UMGS1883 > UMGS1883 > JAFLUQ01. The sequence goes on along the minus strand of CANQKL010000008.1, from coordinate 15,658 downwards.
TTCGCCCACGGAATTCTTTATGGGCGTCAAGTACTATCAGGGGAATCAAAGCCCCAACAATGCCGAGCGGCGAGATAAGGGGTACAGCGCCGCCTGGCTCCATCACAAGGGCCGCAACCGCCATCACATAGAGTATTGGAACGACTATGCCAATGGCCCGGAAAAAAAGGTAGTACCGGTGGAAATGCCCCCTGTGTTCGTGGCGGAAATGCTTTGCGACCGCATCGCCGCCAGCCGCGTATATAAGAAGGAGGCTTACACTGACGCTTCGCCCTATGAGTACTATATGCAGTCAAAAGAGAGGGCCATTATCCACCCGGCCACTCACGAGCTGTTGATGAAGCTGCTGACCGTCCTCAAGGACGAGGGAGAGGACGCGGTAATAAAGTATGTGAGGACAAATTTGCTCAAGAAATAAGGAGAGTAAAACGATGAAGGTCAAAAGATTTATAAGCGCCGTCCTGGCTGCGGTAATTGGCCTGGCTGCGGTTCCCGCCTTGGGCGAGGACGCCGTGACCCGCGCCCTCGCGGTCTACAGCTTTGTGGAAGCGGCGGGGGAGGAGAGCTTTGCCTCTGGAGAAGGCGCGGCTGGGGCCTTTGAGGACTGGACCGAGGTACCGGAGGAATACCGCGGAGCAATGGAGCTGGCTGTCGGAAGGGGGATAATAAAAGGCTCCGGCGATGGAAAGCTCCATCCCAACGACAGCCTCACCCGGCTGGAGGCCATGCTTATCCTTGGCCGCTGCCTGCCGGAGGTCGGTGAGATACGGCAGGCCATAGACTTCGCCGATGTACCCGATTGGGCCGAAGCTGAAATTGACCGGCTGTACCGGGCTGAGATAGTCAACGGCTACGGGGACGGTGTACTTGGCAGCGGCGATCTCATAACGGTCGAACAGCTCCGGCTTTTGACCGACAGGGTAAGAGCCGCCGTTTCAGGCTTAAAGGACGATTTTTACAATGCGGTGAACCGTGAGTGGATCGCGGACGCGAAGCCCAGCGCGGACAGGCCCAAAGTCTCTTATTACACCCAGCGGGATGAAGAGATAGGAGCTTACCTGATCGAGCGCAGCGAGGAGCTTTTGGCTGAGTACAAGGCCGGTAAAAGACTGCACGCCGCGGAGGAGGGAGCGGCAAAGCTTTACGAGCTGGCGCTGAACGACAGCTATGGGACTAGGCCCATTGAGCCGATAAAGACATATCTGGATAGGATCCAGCAGAGCGAAAGCCTATATGAGCTGCACAATATTAACGGCGCCTATCTGCGGTCGATTTCCGTGCCTATTCTCTTTAACGTCACCATACCCGTTCGCATGGGCGAAAGTATGCCCGAGGCCCTGGACGGAGTATATATTGGGTTCCTGAATACCGGCATAGATAAGACCTACTGGCAGGAGGATCCGGAAGGAGTCCGCTCCGCCTATGAGGCGTATATTTCCAAGCTCTTGAAGCTGGCGGGAATAAAGGCCGACGACGAGACGCTTTCTCAGGTTTCCGCCTTTCAGCGGGACGTGGCGCTGGCGGGATACAGCAACTCCCAGTACTACTCCGGGAGCGATGAGAGCGCTCAGTCGGTTTTCACCTGGGAAGAATTGCGCGGCGCCTTTAGCGGCAAGGGCGTATCTTACATAAATTCCATGCTGACCGCCATAGACTCCTATGAAATGCGGGATTTCGGATATTATATCGTTTCGGACATGGGCATGGTCGGTAAGGCCGTGGAGTTGATGACCGACTGTGATCTGGACGTGGTCAAGACTATTTGCAAGATAAACTTTATCGAGCAGATGTCCGACTTTCTGCCCCGGCCCTTTAGGGACGCTTATGACAGCTTTAACGCGGAGGTGACGGGCGTGATCGACGGCGGCGTTATATCCGATAAGGAATATGCCGCCCGCCTAGCCGCCATGATCTACCTGCCCGCGTATGACGCGGATTATGTGGAGAGGTACGCGGGCTTTGGCAAGAATTATCTCGAGGACATGACTGACGACATAATGGCGGCGTTCAAGGATATACTGAACGGCAGCGACCTCATATCCGCCGACGCGGCTCGTCAGGCATCTTTGAAGCTGGGTAAAATCAATACCCATATCTGCGGTTACGAAAGGGGCAGCGACGAGCCGTCCGACTATTACAAGGTGGACTCCGATGCCTCGCTGCTGAAGAACGGCCTGAATATGTTAAAGTCTTTTGGCGGCGATATTTATTCTGTCGTGGCCTTTGTAGACGATCCTATGCCTTCCTACACTGTGAACGCCGCGTACAACTCCTATATAAATTCCATAAACATTTACGCGGGCATCCTTTTTGCTCCAAAGTATTCGCCTTCGGCCTCATATGAGGAAAACCTGGGCGGCATAGGGGTCACTATTGCTCACGAGATATCCCACGCTTTCGACGGCAACGGCGGCTATTACGACGGCGAGGGCAACTATGACCCATGGTGGAGCGACGGCGACAGGGAAAGGTTTGACGATTTTGTCAAGAAACTGAACGCTTACTATGAAAAATACGCTTCCGACCGAGGTATCGAGGTTGACAGCGGCATGACGAGCAACGAGAACATCGCGGATATACTGGGGATGCAGTGCGTCATAAAGGTGGCCAAGGAGAAAGGTTTAGACTTAGATAAGGTTTTCCGCTCCTACGCCCGAAGCTGGGCCTCGGCCTCTACTGCCGAATACAAAGACTTTCTTATGCGTATGGACGAACATTCGCCCGATATATTAAGAGTCAACGCTGTTCTCAGCAATTTTGATGAGTTCTATGAGACATACGGCGTAAAGGAGGGGGACGGTATGTACGTTCCGCCGGAGGAACGGGTAAGGATGTTTTAACGTTTTTTATCAAAAAATGCGGCGAATTTATTCTTTCTCTCCCATTCTTATTGACAAAACGTGGACATAGTTATAGAATGATTGGGTAATCTCATTCTAAAAAGGAAGTGTGAATATGGAGAAATTCGTGGAAATTGTTGATAAGGTTAACGGCATTATCAACAATTTCGTATGGGGCCCCATAATGCTGGTAGTTTTCCTCTGCGTGGGTCTGTTATGCACTGTCAGAACCAAGTTCTTTCAGGTGTCAAAGATCAAGCTTTGGATGGACGAGACTATTTTGGCGATATTCAAGAAAAAGAACGTTCGCAAAACTGACGACAAAAAGGCCATCAGTCAGTTCCAGGCCCTGTCCACCGCCCTTGCGGCCACAGTGGGTACCGGCAATATCGCCGGCGTGGCCACCGCGATCGTCAGCGGCGGCCCTGGCGCAATATTCTGGATGTGGCTCAGCGCTTTCCTTGGCATGATGACCAATTATACCGAAAACGTGCTTGGTATCAAGTACCGTTATAAGGATGAAAAGGGAGACTGGGTAGGCGGAGCCATGATCTACATGGATCGCGGCCTCAATATGAAGTGGCTGGCTATGATCTTCTCCTGCTTCTGTATCCTTGCTTCCTTTGGCATAGGGAATATGAGCCAGGGCAACTCTATCGCTTCGGCGGTACATGACACCTTCGGCATCCCAAAGGTGGCTATCGGCGTAGTGATCATGGCCTTTGCCGCGCTGGTAATTATCGGCGGCATTAAGAGAATAGCTCAGGTTACGGAGAAGATAGTTCCGTTTATGGCTATCTTTTACATAGTAGGCGGCATCGCCATAATTATTGTCAGAAGCAATTATGTTCCTGCGGCTTTCGGCATGATCTTCCGCGGCGCGTTCAACTTTAAGGCGGCCAGCGGCGGCTTCCTGGGCTTCACTGTCGCTCAGGCAATGCGCTTTGGCATAGCGAGAGGCGTTTTCAGTAACGAGGCCGGTCTCGGCTCCTCGGTAATGGTACATTCCGCCTCTGACGTTAAAGAACCGGTCGTACAGGGTATGTGGGGCATATTCGAGGTGTTTGCCGATACCATCTGTATCTGCACCATTACTGCCCTCTCCATACTTACCACCGTATATAATCCGGAACTCGGCGCGCCAGCCGACGCGGCGGGGAACGTCCTTTTGGATAAGACGGGAGCGGTTCTCTCCGGCGCGCCCCTGACTACCGCAGCCTTTACCAGCACCTTTGGCAAATTCGGCGGCATTTTCATAAGTATCAGTCTGGCGCTTTTCGCCTTTTCCACTATACTTGGCTGGTCCTATTACGGACAGCGGGGAATTCAGTATGTGTTTGGCATTAAGGCCGTCCCCGTGTATAAGGTGATTTTCATTCTTATGATAATGGTTGGCTGCATAAGCCAGCTTGATCTGGTATGGAACATTTCCGATACCTTCAACGGACTAATGGCTATACCCAACCTGTTCGCGGTGATTCTGCTCCACGGTCAGGTCGTGACTGAGACTAAGGATTATCTGAAACGCCGTAAGGAAGGCAAGCTCCTGCAATAGCAAAGAGGCCGTAAAAAACGGCGCGGACCTGAGTCGTCGCAAGCTCGGTATCGCAGGCTTCGATTTAAAAAACCGAAACACAGACTGATGACAAACTCCATCAGTGGGGATAGCTCGAAAGGGAGATACCTTTCGATAAAAACATAAAATCTCGGGGCGTGTACCCGAGATTTTATACTATAATCGGGGTAGAAAAATCAATTTATTGATTTTTGTAAGCGAAAGCGTCCGCCAGCGTGACGCTGGACCCAAAGCTCTAAATGTCAATCTACTGTCTTATCGCAATTTAAGCTGCTGACATTCTTTCTCGGCAATAATATACTGAAATCATTTGTATTTGGGAGGAGAACGAATTGAAAAACGAAAACCAACAGGCTCCGGACAGAATAAAGGTTCGGGGCGGACGCGTACATAACTTGAAAAATATTGACGTTGACATACCGCTCAACAAAATCGTGGGCATCGCCGGAGTTTCCGGCTCAGGCAAGTCCTCTCTGGCGTTGGGAATCCTGTATGCGGAGGGGTCGAGACGCTATCTGGAATCCCTGTCCACCTACACACGCAGAAGGATGACCCAAGCGGAAAAGGCCCAGGTGGACGAGGCGCTGTATGTCCCGGCCGCCCTGGCCCTTCGCCAGCGGCCCGGAGTCCCGGGAATACGCAGCACCTTCGGGACAGGCACGGAGCTGCTGAACAGCCTGAGACTGATGTTTTCCCGCCTTGCCTCCCATCGCTGCCCGAACGGTCACTATGTTGAGCCTTCCCTCAATGTGGCGGCGGGACTTCCCCTTGTCTGCCCGATATGCGGCGAACATTTCTTTGCGCCGGGGGCGGAGGAGCTGGCGTTCAACAGTCAGGGCGCGTGCAAAAAATGCGACGGCACGGGAGTTGTCCGCACTGTGGACGAATCGACTCTAGTGCCGGACGACTCCCTTTCCATCGACGAGGGAGCCGTTGCGCCGTGGCAGACGCTGATGTGGTCGCTGATGAAGGATATCGCCCGTGAAATGGGGGTTCGTACCGACGTACCCTTCCGGGAGCTGACCGAAAAGGAGAGGGATATCGTTTTCCACGGCCCGGCGGTCAAGAAAAACATAATCTATCAGAACAAGACAAGCGGCGCGGCCGGAGATATGGATTTCACCTATTTTAACGCCGTCTATACGGTGGAAAACGCCCTGTCCAAGGTCAAGGACGAAAAGGGTATGAAGCGTGTGGAAAAGTTTCTGCGGCAGGACGTCTGCCCGGACTGCGGAGGTACAAGGCTCAGCGCCGCGGCCCGCGCCCCAAGGCTCAGGGGAATATCCCTTGCGGAAGCCTGCATGATGACCCTTTCTGAGCTGATACGGTGGGTCGCTGGCGTTCCGGCCTCCCTGCCCGAGGAAATGCGTCCCATGGCGGAAAGCGTTTGCGAATCCTTCCAAAGCGCAGCCAAGCGGCTGACAGATCTGGGCCTGTCCTATCTGACCCTTGACCGGGCCGCTTCCACCCTTTCCACCGGAGAACGGCAGAGGATGCAGCTTGCCCGGGCGGTGCGCAACCGCACGACCGGCGTTCTTTATGTGCTTGACGAGCCGTCCATTGGTCTGCACCCGTCCAATCTGGAGGGGCTGACCGGCGTTATGCGCGATCTGGTCGCCGACGGTAATTCGGTGGTGCTGGTGGATCACGACACTCATGTGCTTTCCGAAGCCGATTGGCTCATTGAGCTGGGGCCAGAGGCAGGGGCCGGAGGCGGAAGCATTATCGCCCAGGGGACTCTTGAAGAAGTAGAAAGGACGCCTGATTCCCGAATAGGCGGGTTCCTTTCGGGAAAATCGCGGGTCAACGTGGGAAAACATATTCCTGCGGATCGGATGTTTTCCCTGGGAACCATACGCCTGTCCACTTCCGAGATACATACGGTAAAGCCCTTGGAGGTCGTTCTCCCCAAGGGACGGCTGATTGCGGTAACTGGCGTGTCCGGCTCGGGCAAGACGACGGTGATATTGGAAAGCCTTATTCCCGCCCTGGAAGCGGCTGTAAAAGGGGACAAGCTTCCCAAGCACGTAAAAGCCGTTTCCGCCGATGGGATTAAGCAGGTCAAGCTCATTGACGCCACGCCCATAGGGATAAATGTGCGTTCCACCGTTGCCACTTACGCCGACATCCACGACGAGCTGCGTAAGGTTTACGCAAAGACGGCGGACGCGAAGGAAAAAGGCTATAAGGCCGGTGATTTTTCATATAACACGGGCAAGCTGCGATGCCGAACCTGCGACGGCACGGGCTTAATTGAACTTGACGTTCAGTTTTTGCCGGACGTGGAGATACCGTGTCCTGACTGCGGCGGCTCCCGTTATTCAAAGGACGCCAGCCTCGTCCGGCGCGAACAGGCGCATGGCGGACAGGCGCATACCCTTCCCGAACTCATGGACATGAGCGTTGACGAGGCGTTGGAAGCGTGCGCCGACCTTCCCCTTGTGGCGCGGAGGCTGAACGTGTTAAAGGAGCTTGGCCTTGGTTATCTGACTCTTGGCGAGGAAACGCCCAGTCTTTCCGGGGGCGAGGCTCAGCGGCTGAAGCTTGCCAGCGAGATGGGGAGGGGACAGACCGACGCGGTGTTTGTGTTTGACGAACCCACCATCGGCCTGCACCCGCTGGACGTGGAAACTCTGCTTCGAGTATTTGAGCGGCTTATTGAAAACGGAGCCACAGTCATTGTTATCGAACACGATCTGGATGTGGTAAAGAACGCTGACTATATTATAGATATGGGGCCGGAGGGCGGCGCCGGCGGCGGAGAGATTGTCGCGGCCGGTACTCCTGAGGAAATATGCGGCTGTAAAAGCAGTAAAACCGGAGCTTATTTGAAGCGATATATTGAAACCGGGAGATAAATCTTGAATTAATTAAACCTAAGGTGTATTTTGCCTTGTAAAATTGCACAAAAAAATGAGTAAAATTATGTCAAATTTTTGCGGGGGGGGATATCATATTTCATTGACAAAACAAACAAAAAATGATATAATAACTCTATATATTTATATGCGGTATATCTCAGCTTAGGAGGCGCGGCCACGGGAAGCCGGAGGTCGAACGGAACTCCGCCGCCAGCGTCAGAGCGAGGATGTGCCGGGGTAAGGAAACGAAAATTTGAAAATTATCAAGGAGGAAAAAATTATGAACGTTAAAAAGATTCTGTCCCTTGCCGTAGTTCTGGCTATGGTAATGGCGATAATTCCCGCGTTCGGATTGGCTGCCAGCGCGGCGGAGCCTGGTGGCGAATACCTTGTTGACACATGGTATGGCATTAGATATACGCCTATTGAAGGAGCGGAAAATATCGTTCCCAATCCTGACTTTGCCGATGGCACAACAGATGGTTGGACAAGAGCTTTAGACGGAAAAGGCCTCAGCGCTTGGGAAGTAGTAGAAAACGACGATTATTCCGCTTCCGCAAGTAAGAAGTCTATCCATGTTGAGAATCCAAGCTCAGACGGTGGTTCTGCATCAGCTCAGACGCTGCGTACTTTTTTTGAAGTAACAAAAGGCAAGGAATATCTTGTTTCCTTTAATGTCTATAATGCTGGAAACAACGCAACTATGAGCAGCAACAATTCAGGTATGATGGCCGTTGTAGGCGTGGAAAAAACCGGCGCCGGATTTGGCGGTTACAAAGAAGATGCTGCCGGATTGAAAGTATACGGCACCTTGGAGCATGGCGGTGCGTCATCATGGATTTCCGGCGAAATGAACGCTGTTGAGGGCACCACATTGCCCTCATACCGTGATGACGGCGTTTGGCAAAAGGGAGACAATACTTTCTCTGCTGTAATCATTATACCTGAAACGGCTGAAAATCCCTATATTATGATCTCGCTTGGCGCATGGGGCAACAAAGACCTCTATTTCAGCAATTTCTCTATTAAAGAGGTAAACGCTATTCCCGCTGAAGCAAGTGTAGAGGTAAAAGTTGTCGATGATGTTACACGTGAAAAGGTGGGTTCATACTCTTACACCTATAATGCGGCTAACCTTTATGTTGGAGAAGAGTATACCTCTGCTGTAGCTGATGCGGGCAAAAATGTTATAATTGGTGATTACTATTACAGGATTGATGCAAACAAGAAAATCATTCTTGAAGCTGGTACGAACGAAATTGAACTTGAGGCCATTCGTTACAAGGAAAAAGGCTCAAATATTGTTCCCAATCCCAGTTTTGAGGAGGGTGAAACCGGTTGGGCGCTTCCCAAAGGCGAATATGAAATATTGACAAAGTCTGGTACGGAGAAAAGAGTGTCAGACGGCGAAAAGTCTCTCTATCTCAAGGGAATTAACGAACAAGCAGGAACGACCTTTGACAATTCATGGGAAATTACTCCCGGCAGCTCATATGATGTCAAGGTAGATATTATGAGTACTGTTTCAGGTGAGAGTAGTATAAATGCCCGTTTCTATACTGTTGTAAGCGGAAATCATGTCAATAAAGGTGACTCTGACGGCGGCGATAAGATTGGTGGGCTTAAACTAAATCAGTTTGTTACAAAGAACTATTTCATTGATACCGATGAAAATACCACAAGGCTGGGTATTGATGGAAACTGGTTCGGTAATGACGCTAAGCCGATTTTTGATAATTTCCGCATAATACCTTATGATAGGATTCCCGCTACCGTTACCGTAAACTTTGTCGATGAGGAAGACAAAGCTATCCCCGGCGTTGACGCGGTAGTTTACAATGATAAGTTCGCAGGTGATAAGTTTGAATATGATCTGCCGATATCGGTTAAAGACGCTGACGGCAACGTTTATATTCGCACCGGTGACGCGACCAAGGTTTCGTCCGACTTTGTGAAGTCTAATACTGTTTTCACCGTTACTTATAAGAAGGATAACATTGCCAATGTGCCTACTATTGAGGTTGACGCCCGCGTCAACGTTGCTCCCAAGCTGCCCAAGACCGTTACCGCTAACCTTGAAAGCGGCGGTACGGTTGAAGCCGAGGTTGATTGGCCCGAGGTTAATGCCAAGGACTACACGGAAGTAGGAGGCAAGTCTACCATCGAGGGTACTGTAAATGGTACTGAGATAAAGGTTACCGCCAATGTTACCGTTAAGGAAGCAAAGGATTTCCTTGTGGCTGAATATCTGTTCGACGGCGATGGAAATGACACGACGGACAAATACAATGCCGCTGTCGGTGAAAATGTGCAGTATGTTGACGATAGCGTTAGCGGCAAGGCTGTTTATTTCCCCGGCGGAAAAGCCACAAGCGAGACCGTAGGTGATAACTCGGTGACCCTTGGAGGTGAATTGTTCAAGAATGAAGATATACTTAAGAACAAGTCGTTTACAATCTCCATGGATGTAAAGACTGATGGTAAACAAGCCGTATATGCAAGGCTGTTCGACTTTGGTAACGGAGGCTACGGCAGTGATATTTCCTACGCCACAGAGATGGGAAATTACGTAGGCGCTCTCAACTACTGGACTGCCGACAACACTGAGGCGCTTGAACCCGCGTGGAATACCGCCCCTGATAACGAGTGGACGAACATTACTGTTACTATAGATTACAATATCAGCGATGAAAACTGGACTGCGACCATTTATTCTAACGGCGAAGTAGCAAGACAAACTCCCGGCAACATAGACCAGGGTCCGGCCGTAAAGGTATTTAACTATCCCTTCTATGGCGACGGCGAAGGCAACTATCGTCTTGGCGCGTCTAACTGGCCGCAAAACGGCGATCCTTTCTATAAGGGCTGGATGGATAATGTAAGGATTTACAGCGTTGCTCTTAGTCCTGACGAGATTAAGGCCGTTGCTCCCACAAGCACTGTTACTGTTGAATACTATGTAGGAGATACTAATGGTGAGCCTGTAAATACTGTTACTAAGACTGTTCCCACCGGAGCAAGCGTGACCTTCCCCGCTTATAATGCCAATATAGACGATAAGCATTATAGTGTAGAGGAACAGACTTATAAGACAATCGGCAACGAGACCAAAAAGATTGTTCTCACAAGAACTGATGCCTCTAACGTATTCGGACATCAGTTTGACACCAATGTTGCCGGAACCGAAGGCAACAACGGTTATCTTATGGGTCCCTTGTCTTGGAAAAATAGAAACACTCTGTTCATGGCCTTTGACGTTCCCGAAGGTAAGGCCCTCGACACCGCTACCCTCAACTATTACGTCGGAAATGTAAATAATACGGACAAAAAAGATTATGTAATGAAGGTTTACGCCGTAAATCCCGCTATGGTAGATGCTGCGAAGGGCGCTGTTGTTCCCGGCGCATACGGACTGGATAACTGGGCAGGCAGATTTGGCGCTGTTGAGGTCGCTGCTACTTCGGGCGAGTTTACACCTAAGAGTGGTTGGAATACTCTTGGCATAGACTTCATAAATCCCATTGTTGGCAACGTTGTACTTGCGCTTGTGGTACAAGGTCGTGATTGCTCTGTTGCGGGTATGAATCATGGTAACGGCGCTCATATCCCGTATCTTTCAAGCGTAAAATATGCCGAAAAGGCCGTTGAAGTTCCCAACATCATCGCTAAGCTCGGCTGGAATGTTGAAAATGCGGCTTTCACAATCGACTATGTGGCCAGTGATGTCACGAATGTCGGCGACGCAACATACAGGATAGAAGTTACCTCTGATGCAAATGCTACCTTGACAGGTGACGGCGCATATGACCCCGATGTAAATAATGGCGTAGGTTTTGTTCCCGCTGATACCAATGATACCTTCACGGCTACGCCTATTGTTACAGTTGACGGCACTGAATATAGGGGATATTCTGTAAGTAAGGTCGGTATCTATGGTCTTGTTATGGAGGCTATCGCAAACAGTAAGATTACCGGTGAAATGGACGCGACACAGCTTGAGGCTGTGAACGAGGTTCTTAAGAACGGTAACCTTCAGCTCAAGACTACTAAAGATAAGAATGGAAAGATCACTGATATCAAGCTTACTGATGCCGCCGCTAAAATTATGACTGTCGATCTTGCGACCAAGACCATCACCCTAAATGATAGGGCTGCTAATTTGGGCGTTCGGTTCGCCACGATGAAAGCCACGGACGGCACAGAGGGTGATGCAATAGTAAGCGAAGACGGCAAGAGTGTTGTTCTTAGCGATGCGTTTGATGTTGCCGCCCAAGAGGCTGCGGTACTTTCACTTGAGTCTGTATATCTCGAGTTCGTTCCCACAGAGATAGCCGAGAGCGATGGAGCTGGCGCCGACGCGGTTCAGGACTTCATCCCTGAGCTTTAATGAAGGAGGATGATTTAAATGAAAAAGATATTTAACGCTCCCCTGATAAACGCTGTCGGTCTTGCTCCCGAGGAGCCTGTTATGGAAGGTGGTTCCTCCTCTATGTTGATTGCTCCCGGCGCAAATAACTTTGGCGGAAAGAAAATAACATACACCATTACCGACGCTGACCGTGACGAGGCCAACAAACAGAAGTACTGGTCCGGCAAGTAAAAAATCAGCGGCATTGTAACGGAATAAAACCCCCATATGGTAGTTACTGCCATATGGGGGTTTTCTATCACAAAAAATCGGAACAAGCGATGCAACGCTTGTTCCGACGCTGTTATGCACAATTTTTTACAGCCCCATTTACTATTTACATCTGAATTTCGGCGACGAGGTCGCGCATATTGTACATTCCAGGGCCTTTGCCCACCATGTATTTGGCGGCCTTCACCGCGCCTACAGCGAAGATCTCCTTACTTGTGGCCCGATGAGTCAGCTCCACTATCTCGTCCTGCCCGGCGAAGATCACCGTATGTTCGCCTACGATGGTGCCGCCGCGGACGGAGTGGAGTCCAATTTCCCGCTTGCTCCGCTTTTTACGGACGTTATGACGGTCATATACATATTCGTTTTCAGCCTTGCTGATATCGTTTATGGCATCGGCTATGGCGAGAGCGGTGCCGCTTGGAGCGTCGATTTTTTGATTGTGATGCTTTTCCACTATCTCAATGTCGAAGCTGTCCTCCAAAAGCTGGGACGCGCGCTGGGCCAACTGGATGAGCAGATTTATGCCCAGACTCATATTCGCGCTGAAAAATATGGGCGCTTCTTTGGCGGCCTGGGCTAACTCTGCCTTTTGTTCGGCGGAAAAGCCGGTCGTGGCTACGATGGCGGGGATATGAGTCTTTTTTGCGAACTCCAGCGTTCCGGTCAGAGCGGAGGGATGCGAAAAGTCAATTATCGCGTCCCCCTTGATCTTGGAATTAAACTCGGTATAAACCGGAAAATCGTTCTTTTTTTCGCCGCTGATATCCACGCCGCAGATGACGCGGACCTCGGGATCGTTTTCCGCAAGGCGGCAGATGACCTGACCCATTTTACCGTTGCAGCCCACAAGGATTATATCTGTCATGGCGTTCTCCTTCGTTATGTAAGTCTTTATTTTATCAGGCCGTAAGCGACCATCGCGCCCTTTAGCCGTTCAAGGTTCGCGGGACTCATTTCCGACAGGGGCAGGCGAAGGCCGCCGGCGTCATAGCCCATGAGCCTCATGGCGGTCTTTACAGGTATGGGGTTGACTTCGCAGAACAGCGCGTTGATGAGGTCAAGGGCCTCCAACTGTATTTTTGCCGCCGCCTTGTAGTCGCCCTCAAGGCACTTGGCTATCATTTCATGGCTCTGACGGGGAGCGACGTTCGCCAGTACGGAAATCGTGCCTATGCCGCCCAAAGAACAGATGGCCACGTTCATATCGTCGTTGCCGCTGTAAACGTTTATCCGATCGCCGCAAAGGGCTATCATCTGAGCTGTGACGGCAATATTGCCGCCCGCTTCCTTAATTGCGGTGATGTTGGGGTGATCCGCCAGCTTGTTCAGCGTTGCAGGAGCAATGGCGCAGCCGGTGCGGCTGGGTACGTTATAGAGTATGATAGGAATATCCACGCCGTCAGCCATAAGGGTAAAGTGCTTTATAAGCCCGTCCTGAGTGGCCTTGTTGTAGTAAGGCGTCACATGGAGCAGGGCGTCGGCCCCCAGCTTTTCCGCGCTGCGGCTCAGCTCCAGGCCGTGGCGGCTGTCGTTGCTGCCGGTACCGGCGATGACGGGTATGCGCCCATCGACCGCCTTTACTACCCGTTCAATGACGGCGAGATGCTCCTTGTCGTCCATGGTGGAAGCCTCGCCGGTGGTGCCGCAGACTATTATGGCATCAGTGCCGTTTTCGATCTGAAATTCCACAAGCCGGTCCATTTCCTCAAAATTAACGCCCGTATTGGTAAATGGGGTAATAATAGCGCAGCCGGAACCGGTGAAAACTGTTTTCTTCGCTGACATAGGGCAACCTTCCTTTTTCAATAAAAAATCCTGTTATATAGTATGCAGCAGTTGGTCTTGCTGTTATCTTAAGAGTTATTATACCATTTAATGAGGGTGCTGTCAACTTTTTTTCTTTATTTTCGGCGAAATTTTTAAAGGGATTTGGCCGTATCTGTCGAAAATATTTATCATAGGCAGACTATATTTAAAAAAAGGAACTGAAATAATATGAAAAAACTGATGTTTGCTCTTTGCCTGATTTTTCTTATGGCCCTTTCGGTGACCGCGGGCGCGGAGGATATGCTTTCGGTCTATCTGGATGAAAGCTCCACCGCGAGCTTTACCGGTGAGAACGGACTGACTTTCTATAACGCCGCCACCGGTCAATGGCTTTACACCGCCGCGCCGGGCGAGACTGTGACTGTTACGGCTCACGACTGGGGCTTTTCCGCCGGGGAAAAATTCAATTCCGGCGCGGAAATGCTGTCTGTCATTTCCGTCTATCAGGCCCCTATATCCTGGAACGGACACAAATACCGAGGATACTTCCGATTGGATCGGCAGGGCGGAAGTTTTAACATAGTAAATTTCGTACATATGGACAATTACCTTTACAGCGTGCTGGGCCGGGAAATGAGCGAGTCCTTTCCCCAGGAAGCTTTGAAGGCCCAGGCTATCTGCGCCAAGAACTTTGCCCTTGGCGAAAGGAACCGCCATGGAAGCTATGACCTCTGCGCAACGACCCACTGTCAGGTCTATACCGGCGTGGACGCCGAGTCGTACAGCACGGTCTGCGCAGTGGCCGCCGTCAGCGGACAAGCGGCCTATTACGGCGGAAAGATCGTGCCGCTGTATTTCTTTGCCACCAGCGGAGGCTGTACCGAGGACATAAAAAACGTATGGGGTTCGGATATACCCTATCTCAAATCGGTTCCAGACCCTTATGAATCTCCGGCCAGGGCTACCAACTGGGGCTGGTCAACTGTTATGACCGCCGCTGAAATAGAAAATAAACTCGAGTCGAAGGGAATATACATAGGCAGTCTTTTGAATATCCACGCCGGAGAGATAGCGCCCACCGGCCGCATTACCGCCCTTACCTTTAACGGCACGGATGGCAGTCATACGGTATACCGTGAGCAATGCCGGTCGATACTTGGTCTTAACAGCCAGTGGTTTTGGCTTGAACCCGGGTATAACGGGAACGGCGAGCTTATCTTTACCATCAGCGGCCGGGGCTGGGGCCACGGCGTTGGCATGAGCCAGTGGGGAGCCTATGGAATGGCGGAACAGGGATACAGCTACGTCGATATACTCACTCATTATTTTACGGGGATCTATGTTAATTGACAGCCGATCTGACCGGGTCACAAAAGGGAGACTGATACTATGGAGGAAAGCTACAGAACCGTCAAACAGCCTGCCTCGGCGGAACTGATAGAGAAAAAAAGTCGGTTTATAGGCCATTGCCGACCGGTACAAACCGAGGAGGAAGCCCTTGCCTTTATTGAGGGAGTCCGCGCCCGGCACCGGGAGGCGACCCACAACGTTTACGCCTATATCCTTAGAGAAAACAACATAATGCGATACAGTGACGACGGAGAACCCGGCGGCACCGCCGGTATGCCCACCCTCGAGGTTCTCCGTAAGGAGGGCCTTACGGACGTGGCCGTGGTGGTGACCCGATACTTCGGGGGAGTGCTGCTGGGAGCCGGAGGTCTGGTTCGGGCCTACGGCAAGGCCGCCCGTCTTGGGGTGGACGCCGCCGTTCGGGTGGAAAAGCTTTTGTGCCGGGTCTATTCGGTCAAAACTGATTATCCCTTGTACGGGCGGCTCCAGTATGCGGTCATGGAGGGAGGATATATTCTCCGGGACACGGCCTTTACCGATGGCGTGGAACTCACCGTCTGCGTTCGACTGTCCGACTGCTCCGCCTTTGAGAAGCTGATAACCGAGGAGAGCAGCGGCCGCG
>CANQKL010000007.1 GCA_947624455.1 uncultured Clostridia bacterium | reverse complement strand
ACAAAGACGCCGAGGCCGCAGGAGTAAGCTTGGCAAAGAGCTTTGCCGGAGGAGTAAGTAGCTGCGTAGGAGAAGCAAAAGCGGCCGGTCAGAATATAGTGGCTGGAGTAGCGAAAGGCTTGGAAGCCGGAAAAGCTTCGGCAATAGCGAAAGCCACGGCTATAGCGAATTCTGTAACGGCGGCCTTTAAGGCGGCGCTGAAGATACATTCCCCCTCTAAGGTGATGAAAGACGAGGTAGGAAAATATATTGTCGAAGGTATTGCCGACGGAATAACCGAAGACATGAGCGCCGAAGACGCGGCTAAGAAAAAGGCTGAAAATATTGTCGGAGCGTTTCAAGAAAAACTGGACAGTATTGATCTGAGACTCACTGGGCTAGACTTGTCGAAACAGTTGTGGGAGGCCGCCAATTACAGCGTTGGCGATTTGGAAAAGCTCGCAAAGGAATCGGAAAGTTTAAATGCGCAGAAACCTCTTCTGGCTCAAAAGGCCGAGATAAGACAGGCAATGCTTGATAACCTAACCGAAAGCGGTATCGACGAGAGCAGCGACGAGTATATAAGCGCCAGAAACGATCTTTTGCAAGCTCAAATAGACTTGGCGAAGATAGACGGCGAGTTATATCAAAATGAAAAGGAAACAGCTGAAAAACTTGAGCAGGCGGAGCAGGACAAGTTTGAAAAGGAAAAGAGTTTATTTGAAATAAGAAAAGATATTGCCAGTAAAGAGTATGATATTTGGCTTAAAACAGACGGCAAAAATGCTCAACAGATAACGCGGCTCTCCGAAGAACTGGAATCTTTGAAAAAGCAGGAGGAGCAGCAGGCGTCGCTTACGGCGGCTTTGCAGGCCGAGTGGAAAAGGCTGGCAAATAAAAAGGGCGCCGAAAGCGAAGAGGCTTTGAGAGCCTATAAGGAATATTACGACGGATACGGCGACCTACTCGACCTTCAGAAGGATATAATCACAAAAGAGCTTGAAATCGGAGAGTATGGATATACAGCCGGACACGAGAAGGTCGGAGCAGAGCTGGAAAAGCTTGAAACCGATATGGAGCTTAGGGAAAAGCTTATGGAGCGAACCTCCGACGCCGCACAGAAGCTAACGGCAAAGCTGGAGTTTGCGGACGCAAAAACCAGACTGCTTACACAGGATTATCTTGGGTATGTGGCCCACTGGAGATGGGCAGTGGAAAATTATGGGAAGGAATCGGACGAGGCGCTGGAAATAGAACAAAAAATGACCGAAGCCTATGGAAAGCTGACTGACGCCGGTTCGGAAAGATTTGAGGCGATAACGGATAGTAGCGACGCGAGACTAAATCAGATCGAGGCATTGCAGGAAGCCGGAGACGCCAGGACCGACGCTTGGAATACCGTGTTTGAAAATACGGCCAGCCAGACGGAAAAAGACAGGAAAAATATCGAGTCTTTGGCGAAGACGGTACTCAATAACCGAGATTCGGTGGAGGAGCTAAGAAGGGATTATTTGGAAGCAAAGGAGTATTATCCAGAGGGCGATCCGGAGCTTCTAAAGCGCGAAAAAGAGTATTGGAACGCCGTAAAAACCCTGGCCGAAAATAAGAGAAGCCTTGACGACGCTTTGAAGCAGGGACCGGAAGCGTTAAAGGAAGCAAATAAAAAGTTTGGAGAATATTATCAGCAGTATTATAAGGGTTTGCTTGAAACGTACAGCGGGGATCACGACATGGCGATATCCTCCATTGAAAAAATGGTCGGTGAAAATTATCACTGGGGAAAGGGATTTGAAAACCCCCTCGACGATGAAATTCAAAATGAGCTTAACGAGATCGACCCGGAAAAGGAGTATCAGGCAGGCCTTGAAATGATACAGCCGGTTGCCAAGATGGTCGGCGACACGGTAAAGGAATCAATGGTAAGCGGAATCTGCGCCGGATTGGAGTCGCTTCCAATGGCTATCGAAGAAAGCCTCGGAGCGACGGAGGACGGTCTTGGACTGGCTTCAAAAGCCATTGCCGACGAGACCGAGCAATGGCAAAAAGTTGGCGGACAGTTAGTAGACGGGCTGATAGATGGAATGAAAGGTCCATCCGGGTCAAAGCTTTCCGCTGTTTTCGGAGTTGGCAAGGAGATAGGAAAGGCCGCGACAGAAGGCATAAAATCGGCTACTGAGGTACATTCGCCTTCAAAAACCTGGGCAAGGATCGGACGGTACATGGTGGCTGGGCCAACAGGAGGACTTGAAAAGTTTTCGTGGCTGGCCGAGGATGCGGCGGAGGAAATTGGCAATGGCGTTACCGAAGCGGCTTTGACGGCTTTGTCGGTTTTAGACGGAGTTGACGGAGAATCTCACATAAGGCCGGTTATCGACTTGTCCAACGTGAATTACGGTCTGGAAGCCCTTGACGATATGGCCGCCGTAAGAACAATAGACGCGAACAGCGAAGCTAGAAGAAATCTTAGCTATATTTCAGGACTTTTCGAGGACCGTATGCTGAGAGACAGAACAGCCATGGACAACGCCGCAGTTGTCGAAGCCGTTATCGGCCTTGGGGAGCGTATTGACGCTGTTAGCTCGGCTGTTAGCAATATGCGGATAGTGATGGATACCGGCGTCCTTGTAGGAGAAACTGCTCCCGCTATGGATGCGAGGCTTGGCAAAATCGCGGGAAGAAGAATGAGAGGTGTTTAAATGTATTCTGGAGCTCACAGTATAATCTTTTTTAACGGAAACCCTACTGGAGATAATTTGTTTTCCGGAGGGTTCGGGGATATTTTTGATACGTGGTCGGCTTTTGGTTTGATACCGACTGATAGACCGGTAATATCGCCTCCGGCGTTAAAAACCAACACGGTCGAAATTCCGGGGTCGAACGGATCGCTTGATTTAAGTATGGCGCTTACCGGATATCCCTTATACAAAAATCGGACTGGAAGTCTCGAATTTGTATGTGAAACGTCGGATGACGCGGAAAGCGACAATTACTGGGTTAAGAAATATTCGGCGTTAATCAAAACGCTACACGGAAAAAATATGAAGATGCTTTTGGTTGACGAAACGGATGCCAAGAACGGTCTGTATTTTTATGAAGGAAGGATCGACTTAACCGAGTGGACGAACGAGAAATCCAGGTCAAAAATTACTATTTCCTATGATCTGTACCCCTTTAGGAAAAGCGCGAAGCTTATGGAATACCAGACTTATACGTCCAAATACCCGAGTCTGGACACATCGGACGGAGTGATGACGCTGGAAGCCGGAGAGGTTCCTGTGGTTCCTTCATTTTACGCGGAACCAAACGGAACGTCTAATTATGTGGTTATACAGGAAACCAGCTATCAAGTGACAAATAAATTCAAGTGGACGGACATGCGTAAGCTAAACATCGACGGAACGGATGAGGATTCGCCTCGGGACCGTTATGATGCAAACGCGAAGTGGCTTGCCGTATCCGAGTATATCTATGTTGAACCGGGCGACATGTTCGTTTTGTGCGGATGGCTGTCGGCGAGGCATCTCAATGTTCCTTATCTGGTGGCGTATGACGAAAACGGGAATGTGGTAACTTATTTGTTCGCCTCCGAATCTGTGTTAGAAGCAAAACTGCCAACAAATAACGAGTACGACCGGTGGATGCCGGAAACGCCGTACGTGATACCGAATGGGGTGGCAAAGGTAAGGCTATGCTTTGAAAACGGAGAAAATTCGTCAGAAGAGTCCGAACTGGATATCAACGCTCTTTATAAAGGGAAACCGCGTTATCTGCCCGTTGGAGAAAAAACGTACTTTCCCAATATTGTGCTTGAGTCTGACAGAAAATTATATTTCAGATCGCAGTCTGACGATGACAAAATCAAAGTCACGGCGGAGTACCGGAAGGAGAAGCTATAATGTACTCGATATATTCGGACGACAAACTAATTTATTCCCCAATGCTATCCGATAACGGGTTTGTCGTAACGGCGGCGGCGTATGAAGATACCGTAAATAGCCCTGGAACGTTCAGCTTCTCTATACCGGTAACAAACCCGAATTACGATAAGATAAGTATGATGAGATCCCTTGTTACCGTTAAAGACGATGAGACGATAGTGTGGAGAGGGAGACCGATAGATATCTCGCGTGATTTTTGGAATACAAAAACTGTCGTCTGTGAAAGCGAAATGGCTTTTCTATACGATATCGTATACCATTCAAGCGTGACGTCGTGGAGGGTGAAGGACTTATTCGACAAGGTAATTGAGTATTACAACGGTCATTGCAGCAGCGGGAGGCAATTTATGATTCAGGAATCGGCGTTTGACCGACGCTGCGATTATGCCAACGACGTCATAACGGCCGATTGGAACGAGTATAACTGGCCAACGGTCTATGACGCGCTAATGAGCGGTATTGTCAACGTCTATGGGGGATATCTTAAAATTAAATATCGGCAGGGAACAAGGGAACTCAGCTATAGGGCATATCCTGACAGGGGTGGAGGAAAACGCATTATATTTGGGAAAAATCTTGTAGATTTGGACGAACAGATCGACTATACCGAAGTGTTCACACGGCTTCATGCTTTTGGGGCCGAAGATAAAAGCACGGGAATAAGATCCAGAATTACGCTTGACGCAGACGAGGAAAGTATCAAGAAATAT
This sequence comes from uncultured Clostridia bacterium, assembly GCA_947624455.1. GTDB lineage: Bacteria > Bacillota > Clostridia > UMGS1883 > UMGS1883 > JAFLUQ01. The sequence goes on along the minus strand of CANQKL010000007.1, from coordinate 18,653 downwards.
GGGGTCATAGAAAAGGCGATCACATTTGACGACGTTACAAATTCCGGACAGCTGCAAAAAATCGCAAAAGCACGGTTGGCTTCTGCAACGGCGCTCCCGACAAGCATCAATATTAAGGGAGCCGATATGAGGCTATTGGATACGAACGCGGAAGATTATGAAATTGGGGAGGAGGTTCTTGTGGAATCCCCTCCTCATAATTTAAAGAATAATTTTATCTGCACCAGAAAAAAAGTAAATATTCTCGATCCGTCCCAATCGGAATTTACGTTTGGAGTCACGTCCGAAAGCCTGACCGACAGAATAGTTGGGATATCGAAAAGAACGTTTTGATTAAAGCACAATATTACATATAAAAGAAAGGATGATCCTTATGTCTAAAATAACAGAGTATCCGGAAGCGGCAAGAATAAAGACCGGCGATATTTTCATCATTGACGGCGCGGACGGAACAAAGAAAGTTTCAGCCTCCACAGCGGCAATAGAGCTTCAGGGGCTTACGTCCGCGATCCATCACAGGAATGTATTTAGGGGTAAAAAACTTGGTTCGTCAGTTACCTCGGAACAATGGAACGCTATAAGCAACGGAACCTTTGACGATCTGTACATAGGCGACTATTGGACGATCAATTATCCTGGCGGAAGCGCTATAAACTGGACCATAGCCGATATGGACTATTGGTATGAAACAGGCTACAGCGGAAGCGGCGATAAATATTATGAAGACAGACTGCACAAGCATCACCTGGTCATCGTTCCGTCGTCAACTCTTCTATCTAAGAGAATGAACGAAGCTAACGATACGACCGGCGGATATCTTAACAGCGAGATGTACACAGATACGCTTGAAACGGTAAGGACGAACATTAAAGCGGTGTTTGGAGAAGATCATGTAATACCGCACTATATTACCCTGACAAACGCGGTGGCCAACGGACACGCCTCCGGATGGGTGTGGACGGAGTCGACGGTCGATTTAATGAACGAGTGGATGGTATATGGAGCGCCGATATTTGCGCCTATGAACAACGGCGTAACAATTCCCTCAAATTATACGGTCGATAAGACACAGCTTGCGCTGTTCCAGCTCAATCCGAAAGCTATAAATATCGGAGTAAACTACTGGCTCCGGGATGTAGTTTCGGTGGCTGCTTTCGCCTATGTGTATGGCGATGGCTTTGCGCACTACAACCTCGCTTCTAGCGTTCGTGGCGTTCGTCCGGATTCTCTGAACCAACAGAGAAGGAGACGGTATCCCTTCCGCCAAGACGGATAAATGACAAAGCCAGACACAATTTACTACGGTAAGTATTGACAAGACGGTGAATATTTATGATCTCTAAGCAGGAGAAGCCCGTACAATCCAGGATACCCGTATCAACGTTTGATGAAAGTCATAAGAAGATACAATCTGCCGACCCTTCGCTGGCATGACCTTCGGCATTCGTGCGCATCGTTTCTACTTACTGTCGGGTGGTCTATGAAAGATATTTCTGAATGGCTGGGCCATGCGGACATTGGGACCACCATGAATATTTACGCTCATCTGGACATTGGATACAAACGCAAGCTTGCCAGCAGTCTCACAGGAACCCTAAATTAGGCAGTTAGACAAACTGTTAGAAACGGTTCTTTACTCTGATATTTTCTGGCAAAAGAAAAACTCCGCAACCCGCATGGTTACGAAGTTCTTCTGTGGTGGAGATAAGGAGGATCGAACTCCTGACCTCTTGAATGCCATTCAAGCGCTCTCCCAGCTGAGCTATACCCCCGACTGACTTGACCATTATAGCACAGGGCGAAATATTTGTCAATAGTTTTTTCTCAAAAATATCAAAAATTTTTCCCCACGGGAATTTTTTTGAGGCCCCAAAAGTGACATAAAACGTAAAAAGCTCTTGATTTTCAGCTTTTTTTGTGATAAAATAAAGCTGGCGCATTATTTTTAGCCGCCCAAAGGCCCCGGGGCGGCCCGGGGCGCGGCTTTAAATTATAAATAATAAACCGAATAAAATTGTAATAAAATTTTTGTGAACTATTTTTTTGCGAAAGGAAGATGGAAATGCCAAAACTGACCTTTAAGGGCGGCGTCCATCCAAAGGACAACAAGGAGCATACCTGTATGAAGGAAATACGGGAGCTGGAGCAGCCGGAATTTCTGGTTTTTCCCCTGTCCCAGCACATTGGCGCCCCCTGCGCTCCCCTTGTAAAAAAGGGCGACCGCGTGTACCGGGGTACAAAGATAGCCGACAGCCCGGCCTTTGTCTCGGCCCCTATCCACTCCTCCGTTTCCGGCACGGTCACCGCCATCGAGCCGCGGCCCGTGCCTAACGGGCAGACGGTGGATTCTATCATCGTCCAGAACGACTTTACCGACGAGCTTGACCCCTCCATAAAGCCTCTGGACTACAAGAGCGTCAAGCCTGACGACATCCCCGCCCTGGTGCGGGAGGCTGGCGTGGTCGGCATGGGCGGGGCTACCTTTCCCACCCACGTAAAGCTCAGCCCTCCGCCGGACAAGAAGATCGACACCGTCATAGTCAACGGGGCCGAGTGCGAGCCTTATCTCACCAGCGACCACCGGGTAATGCTGGAAACTCCCGAGGAGCTGGTTCTGGGCCTGAAGATCATTCTTTACCGCTTCGGCATAACCAACGGCCACATCGCCATCGAGGAGAACAAGCCCGACGCCATTTCCCTGTTGGAGGGTCAGTGCGCCAAGGAGGGCATAACCGTTGACACCTTGAAAAAGAAATACCCCCAGGGCGGCGAAAAGCAGCTCATCTACGCGGTGACCAGGCGCAAGGTCCCCCTGGGCGGTCTGCCCGCCGACGTGGGCGTGGTGGTGGTGAATGTGGACACCTGCACCGCCATAGCCCGTTGCTTTATGTACGGCCTGCCCCTTACCAGGCGCATTGTCACCCTGGTGGGCGGAGCCATAGCCGACCCCTGCAATTACCGGGTTCGCATTGGCACTCCGGTAGATTACATCATCGAAAAGGCCGGGGGCTTTGCCGTGGAGCCTAAAAAGGTCATAATGGGCGGCCCCATAATGGGTCAGGCTCAGTTCCGGCTGGACGTGCCTATCATCAAGGGCAGCAGCGCCATCCTCTGCCTCACCGAAAAGGAGGCCCAGCTTCCCGAGGAGGGGTCGTGCTTCCGCTGCGGAAGGTGCGTGGAGCATTGTCCCATGGGGCTTATGCCGCTGTATATCTCCAAGTTCAGCCGGATGGAGGATTACGAGAGCTGCGAAAAATACAATATCACCGCCTGCATCGAATGTGGCTGCTGCAGCTTCGAGTGTCCGGCAAAGCGGCACCTGGTACAGGATATTCGCCGGGGCAAGCAGGAGGTCATGGGCATCATACGCGCCCGTCAAGCCGCGCAAAAGGAGGTAAAGTAAATGGAAAACCGTCTTACTGTGTCCTCGTCGCCCCATATTCGGGGCCGCGAATCTATCAGCGACACCATGCTGGACGTGATACTGGCTCTGATGCCAGCGGCCTTTGCCTCGGTGTTCTTTTTCGGCCAAAGGGCGTTGGCGGTGATCCTCGTCAGCGTGGCGAGCTGCGTGGGCTTCGAGGTTCTGTACGAGCTGGCGGCAAAGAAAAAGATCACCGTCAGCGATTACAGCGCCGTTGTGACCGGTATGCTGCTGGCCTACACCCTGCCCGTCACCACGCCCTATCCAATGGTGATCATCGGCGCTTTTGTGGCCATAGTAATAGCCAAGCAGCTTTTCGGCGGCCTTGGTCAGAACTTTATGAACCCCGCGCTGGCGGGCCGGGCCTTCCTGCTGGCGGCCTTCCCCACCCACATTACCAACTGGGCCTCGGGCCGGGTGGGCATATTCGAGACTGACGCGGTCACCTCGGCCACGCCCCTCTCCACTGAATTTCACGGGGAGATGCCCAGCCTGCTCAACGCTTTTCTGGGCAGGATGAACGACGGCGGCGCCATGGGCGGCAGCCTGGGCGAGACCTGCGCCGCGGCCCTATTGCTGGGCGGCGTTTATCTGCTTATCCGCCGGGTGATCAACCTGCGCATACCTCTGGCCTACATACTCACTGTAGCGGCCATGAGCTTTATTCCTGGCAAAAATCCGGCCCTCCAGGGCCAGCCGCTGCTGGCCGTACTCACCGGCGGCGTAATGCTGGGGGCCATCTTCATGGCCACCGACTACGCCACCTCGCCCACTACCAAATGGGGCCAGATAAACTACGGAATAGGCTGCGGAGCCATAACCAGCGTCATAAGGCTCTTTGGCGGCTATCCCGAGGGCGTCACCTACGCCATAATGCTGATGAACGTGCTGACCCCGCTTTTGGACAGATGGACTAAGCCCAGAGTATTCGGCGCGGTAAAGGAGGCAAAAGCGAAATGAAAGACTTTATAAGGCTGGCCGGCACTCTCTGCGCCATAACCTTTATCGCGGCGGCTCTGCTGGGCGGGGTAAATTCCCTCACCGTGGAACGCATCGCCGCGGCCAAGGAGGAAAAGCGTCAAAGCGCAATGCGCGCCCTGCTCCCCGAGGCCGAGACTTTTGAGGAGTTTGACGGTCACGAGGACATATTCATGGGCCTTGACGCCAACGGCGAGGCCGTGGGCTTCTGCCTGAACGCCTCCTCCCCCGGCTACGGCGGCGACATTGAAATGATGGTTGGCGTGGACGGCAAGAACCAGTTCCGGCTCTCCGGCATAGAGATCCTCAGTAACAGCGAGACGGCCGGACTCGGGGCCAACTGCGTCAAGGACGAATTCAAGAGCCAGTTTGCCGGACTCCAGGTACCCGTCACAGTGGTGAAGGGCGGCGGAGCCAACGGCGAAAACGAGATCAACGCCATAACCGGGGCCACCATAACGTCCCGAGCCGTGGCGGCGGGCGTGGACAAAGCCTGTGAAAGCCTGAATCAGGCCCTTACCGAATATATTGAAGCCCAGGGAGGTGTCCAGTGATGAGCGATCTGCTTAAAACCTTTAAAAACGGACTGTTTGACGAGAATCCAACCTTTGTGCAGCTCATAGGTATGTGTCCCACGCTGGCGGTGACCACCTCCCTTGCCAACGGCATTGGCATGGGCCTGAGCGCGACAGTGGTGCTGACGCTCAGCAACATCATGATCTCCCTGCTGCGCAGGCTCATTCCCTCCAAGGTGCGCATAGCCGCCTATGTGGCCATAATCGCCACCTTCGTAACGGTGATAGACCTGCTGCTTCAAGCCTTTTTGCCCAGTCTCAGCGACTCCTTGGGCATATTCATTCCCCTTATCGTGGTCAACTGCATAATCCTCGCCCGGGCCGAGGCCTTCGCCTCCAAGAATGGCGTGGTAAAGAGCGCGGTTGACGGCCTTGGTATGGGTCTGGGCTTCACAATGGCCCTCAGCCTGATCTCCGCCATCCGCGAGATACTGGGCGCCGGTACAATCCTGGGCTATCCCTTGGGCATCTCCGCCCCCGCCACGGTAATGATACTGCCCCCCGGCGGCTTCCTGACCCTGGGGCTTATCCTTGGAGTGATGAACGTCATAAAAAACAGAAGGGGAGGTAAAAAGTCATGATCGCAAAGCTTTTAGCCATATCCCTGACGGCTATTTTCGTCCAGAACTTCGTTCTGGTGAAGTTCCTGGGCATCTGCCCCTTCCTGGGAGTGTCCAAAAAGGTGGACACCGCCCTCGGCATGGGCATGGCCGTGACCTTTGTAATGACTCTGGCCTCCATGATGACCTACCTCTGCCAGAACTACATCCTTGCCCCCCTGCGCATCGAATATATGCAGACCATAGCCTTCATCGTGATAATCGCGGCTCTGGTTCAGTTTGTGGAAATGTTCCTGCAAAAGTACATCCCGTCCCTTTACAGCGCCCTGGGCATCTATCTGCCCCTCATCACCACCAACTGCGCGGTGCTGGGCGTGGCCCTGCTGAACATTCAGCAGGATCCCCCCTACGGCCTTATCGAGAGCATGGTCAACGGCTTTGCCTCGGGTCTGGGGTTTCTGCTGGCGATAGTGCTTTTCGCCGGAGTGCGGGAGCGGCTGGAGTTCAGCGACATACCCAAGTCCTTCCAGGGCTTTCCCATCGCCCTTGTGAGCGCGTCACTTTTGGCGCTGGCCTTCATGGGCTTTTCCGGAATGAGCTTCAACTTCTAAGGGAGGTATTCTTATGACTGAAATTCTTATTCCCGCTCTGGCCATCGGCGCGGTGGGCCTTGCGCTTGGGGCGCTGCTGGCGGTGGCCGCCAAGGTCTTTCATGTGGAGGTGGACGAGCGGATCGAAAAAATAACCGGCTGCCTTTCCGGCGCGAACTGCGGCGGCTGCGGCTACGCGGGCTGCTCGGCCTACGCGTCGGCCATTGTGAACGACGGCGCGCCTATCGACAAGTGCAGCGCGGGCGGTCAGGCCGCCGTCAACGCCATCGCCGAGATAATGGGCGTGGAAGCTACCGACGTGGAGCCGGTTCGGGCGGTGGTAATGTGCAGCGGCGTTCGCGACGTTGCACCCGACAGCTATGACTACTACGGCGTCGCCGACTGTCTCGCGGCCTCGAAGCTTCAGGGCGGCGGCCCAAAGGGCTGTTCCTACGGCTGCCTGGGCTACGGCAAGTGTATCGACGCCTGTAGCGAGGGCGGCATATCCATCGTGAACGGCGTGGCCACCATCGACTCAAACTCCTGCATAGGCTGCGGCGGCTGCAAAAACGTGTGTCCCAAGCACATAATCGAGCTGGTGCCAAAGAAATACAAGATATACGTAAAGTGTAAGTCCTGCGACAAAGGCCCCGCCATGAAGAACAAATGCTCCGTGGGCTGCATAGGCTGCCGTCTCTGCGAAAAGTCCTGTCCCTCCGGCGCTATCACCGTCGCCAATTCTCTGGCCTCTATCGACTACTCCAAGTGTACCCAGTGCGGTCTTTGCGTCGAAAAATGTCCCCGTCACATAATTATCAACGAAAACGCTCCCGCCTCCGCCGAGGGCGAGGCTGTATAACGAGGTGATAACCGTGCCCACCACCTTTGGAAAGGCAATCCGAGTACTGTTTGTGAGCCTTGTATACGTGTCAGTGTACGCCGCCGTCCAGACGGCGGTCGAGGCTGTGGCCGGATTTATGGGGATGCTTCGGGCCATGCCCTATGTCTCCTCCGGCCCCGTACTGTGGCAGGTATTCAACAAGACCGTTGTGTCTAACCTGTTCGTCTGCTCCCTCATATCCATAGCCTTGACTTTGGCCGTATACTGGGCTTTGGGCGTGCTGCGGGAGCGGAGGCTGGGAACGGAGCTGTGTCTGCGGCCCATATCCGCCACGCCCATACTGCCAGCCGTGGTTTTGGCCCTTGGCTGCCGGCTGCTGGTCAGCGCTTACGCCGTGGTCTCAAGCTATGTTCCCTTTCTGAGGGAGTCGGCCCAAAGCGCGCCGGATCTGAGTCCCGCCTCCGCTTCGCCTTTTGGCCTCGTCCTGTCCCTCCTCAGCGTGACGCTCGCCGCCCCGATATTTGAGGAGATACTTTTTCGCGGCCTTGTTCAGCGGGAGCTGCTGCGGGGCTTTCCGCCGGTTTTGGCTATCGCCGTCAGCTCCCTGATCTTCGCGGCGGCGCACCCCCTTGTGTTCCAGTCGGTGTTCGCGTTTTTCGTGGGTCTGGCCTGCGGCTGGTGCTATTACCGCACGGGCAGCCTGCTCACCGGCATCGTCATCCATGTGGTGTTCAACGCCACCGCCCTAATCACCGAGAGCTTCGCCTACCTCAGTCCGGCAATGACCGCGGCGGGCGCGGCGGCGGGAGCCGCCCTCACCGTTATAGGTCTGCTTTGGATAGGCTCAAGAAGCAATGTAAATAAAGCGGCATAAACAAGCCTCCTTTTGCATAGAAATGTATTAAGCGCACGGTGTTCGACTTCCCTGTGCTTTAAGCAAAAGGAGGCTTTTTTTATGGAATTGAAAGTTACAACCACCGAGCTGGAGCTCAGCAGCGAGATCTGCCGAAGCGAAAACGCCTTCGGCGCGGAAAGCGACCTTATAGTGCCGGACAATATGCCGGACATCCTGAGCATACTTCAAATTTCCGCCAACGCCGCGACCTCGGCCTGCGATCCCCAGAACGACCGGGTGCTGCTGACGGGGAACGTGTTTTTCAACATCCTGTACGTGGCTGACACTCCCGGACGGGAGGTAAGGGCCATCAATACCGGGGCTGTGTTTTCCAATATATTTTCCGCGCCCGGGGTTCGGGACTCCATGCCCGTCCAGTCCGAGGTTCGGGTCAGCTCCGTCAACTATGACCTGACCAACTGCCGCAAGCTTTCCGTCCACAGCGAGCTTCTCGGCCGCATAACCGTGTACAGCAGCGCGTCCCTATCTCTGCCCACCGCCATCGAGGGGGCCGAGGTCTTGACCGCCGACATCTCCTGCTCGGTCATCAAGGCTCGGGGCTGCGCCCAGGAGACGGTCACCGACAGCTTCGACCTGCCCGACCGGGGGCCGATAACCGAGATACTTCGCGACGAGGTGCGGGTGACGGATCGGGCGGTAAAGCTTATCCGTGGCAAAGCCATCGTCAAGGGGACTCTCGGGGTGAGCGTCCTCTATTCCTGCGAGGGCGGCATCCGCCTTTTCAAGGGCGAGATACCCTTTACCAAGGTCGTGAACGTGGAGGGCCTTGAAGAGGATATGTCCGTGGACTGCACCATCGACGTTCAAGGCTGGGAAACGGAGCTTGGCGTCGGGGAAAGCGGCGACGGCCAGAGCCTTGACGTGGAGACTATGCTGTATTTCAGCGTTTTGGGCCGCCGGAGCCAGAGCTGCACCGCCATAACCGACGCTTACTATCCCGGCGGTCGGCTGGTGTGCGAAACTCAGACCCTTTCCCTCAGCGTCCAGGGCCGTTCGGACGCCGAGGACTGCGGCATAAAGGGGACTATCCGCCTGCCCGCCGGAGCGGGCGAAGCCGAGCTTGTCCACGACGTCAACGGCTGTCCCCGAATAAACCGAGTCTATGAGGAGGACGGCGATATGGTAGTGGAAGGGGCGGTAGATTTGAACATCCTCTACCGCACGGCCAACCCGGACTATCCCACAGCCAGCCACAGCGCCTCCCTGGATTTCCGCCACGTACTCAGCGGCAAATACGACGGCGTTCCCACCGTATCCGCCCGCCTGCGGGACATGAGCTGTTCCCTGTCCGGCGGCAACTCCATAGAGGTTCGGGGCGTGGCTGCGCTCAGCGCCCAGGCCCGAGCCAGTCAGGACCGCGTCCTTGTCACCTCGGTAAAATTGGAGGATGCGGAGCCTCGGGAGGCCCCCTCCATCCTCATCAGCTATATGAACGGCCAGCGTTCACTTTGGGAAATAGCCAAGGACTACAACATCAGCCGGGAAAAGCTGCTCTCCGCCAACGATATCAAGAGCGAGGATGAGCTTGGCTCATGTCGGGCCCTTGTCATCCCCAGGTAGCTTGGGGCTGTAAAAAATGGCGCAAGGGCAAAAAAATGAGAAAATTCGCTCGTAAGGGCGAATTTTCTACATTAATAAATTATTCAGTTTTTGTAAAGCGATTACATAACGTCCAATTTTGCTTTAAATTAATAATTTCAGCAAAGATGGGGTCCCCGCAAAACGGCGAAGCCGATTTTGTGGGGAAAAGGAGGAACAGCGGCGCGAGCCATTGTTCCGATTTTGAAGAAATCGGAACAAGCGATGCAACGCTTGTTCCGACGCCGGTCTGCGCGACTTTTTTAAGCCCCACAACTACTCCACCTTGGAAAGGTGCCATATCTTGTCGTTGTACTCCTCGATAGTGCGGTCGCTGGAGAAGAAGCCGCTGTAGGCCACGTTGAGGATAGCCTTCTTTGTCCAGAGCTTTTCGTCCCGGTACTGACGGTCGGCCTTCTCGTGGATGGCGCAGTAGGCCCGGAAGTCCCTTACCACCATGAACTTGTCGGCCACGCCGTGGTCGCCGAATACCAGCGACTGGTACAGGTCATAGTATAGATGGTGGTCGGAGGGGTTGATAGTGCCGTCGATGAGCATATCTATTATCCGACGAATATCGGGAGAAGAAGCGTAAATGTCCTGGCTGGTCGCGCTTTCAAAGCGGAGAGCGCGGTTCACCTCGGGCGTGGTCATGCCGAAGATGAAGATGTTGTCGTCGCCCACGCAGCGCAGCATTTCCACATTGGCTCCGTCCAGGGTACCGATTGTCAGGGCGCCGTTAGCCATGAACTTCATGTTGCCGGTACCGCTGGCCTCCAGACCGGCGGTGGATATCTGCTCGGAGATGTCGGCGGCGGGGATTATCTTCTGGGCCAGGGACACACCGTAGTTCTCGATGAACACCACCTTGATCTTGCCGTTGAGGTCAGGATCGTCGTTGACCAGCTTCGCCACGTCGTTGATAAGGCGGATAATGAGCTTGGCCCGCTTGTATCCGGGCGAAGCCTTGGCCCCGAAAATAAAGGTGTGGGGCAGCATATCATACTCGCTGTCGTGCTTGAGCTTGTCGTAGAGGTAAAGGACGTGGAGAATGTTGAGCAGTTGGCGCTTGTACTCGTGGAGCCGCTTTACCTGCACGTCAAAGATGGAGCTGGGATCGACGTCGATGCCGTTGTGTTCCTTGATATAAGCGGCAAGCTCCTTCTTTTTAGCCAGCTTGACCTTGCGGAACTGCTTTTGGAACTCGTCGTCCTCGGCAAAGTTGGCTATGGCCTGAAGCTCGTCGGCGTTAACCACCCAGTCCTCGCCTATCCTGTCGCTGATGATCTTGCTCAGCTCGGGATTGGCAAGCCTCAGCCAGCGGCGGTAGGTGATGCCGTTGGTTATGGCCTCGAACTTGTCGGGGTAAAGGCTGTAATAGTCCTTGAACACGTCGTTCTTGAGAATATCGGTGTGCAGCTCACTGACGCCGTTGATCTTGTAGCAGGAGGCCAGGCACATATTGGCCATGGAAATATAGTTGTTGGCCACTATGGACATATAGTTTATCTTGCCCCAGTCCTCTCCGTAAAGGCTGAGAAGCTGATTCTGGAGACGGCGGTTCATTTCCTCGACTATCATCCAAATTCTGGGCAGCAGCCGCTTGAACAGATCCACGGGCCACTTTTCCAGAGCCTCGGCCATGACGGTGTGGTTGGTGTAGGCGAACACCTGGGTGGTAATGGCCCAGGCTTCGTCCCAGCCCATGCCCTCCTCATCCATGAGTATGCGCATAAGCTCGGGTATGCCGATGGCGGGGTGAGTGTCGTTGATATGGATGGTGATATAGTCGGCAAGATGCTCCAGCCCCTCGCCCGCGTGGTGGCGCTTGAAGCGGGAAATTATCCACTGTATGGTGCAGGAGACAAAGAAATACTGCTGTCTAAGGCGCAGAGCCTTGCCCTCCTGATGGTTGTCCTCGGGATAGAGTACCTTGGACAGGGCCTCGGCCAGGGCCTTCTCCTCCACGGCCTTCACATAGTCGCCGCCGCTGAAGTAGGTCATGTTCAGGTCGTTCTTCGCCCGGGAGGACCAGAGCCGCAGAGTGTTGACCAGATTGGCGTTGTAACCGGCGATGGGCATATCATAGGGAATACCGACCACGTCGGTGGTATTCTCATAGGTGAACTTCATCTTTCCGTCAACGTATTCCGTATTTACGTTGCCGCCGAAGCGCACTATCTGCTGCTCCTCGGGGCGGGGAATTTCCCAAACTGTACCGTCGCTGAGCCAGTTGTCGGGAGTCTCAACCTGCTGACCGTCGATAATCTTCTGCTTGAACAGGCCGTACTCATAGCGGATAGAGCAGCCGAAGGCGGGCAGATTGAGGGCCGCAAGCGAGTCAAGGAAGCAGGCCGCCAGCCGTCCAAGGCCGCCGTTGCCCAGGCCCGCGTCGCTCTCCTGAGCGGAGATCTCGGCCAGGGAACAGCCCATGCTTTGAAGCACGGCCTCATAATCCTCGGTAAGGCCGGTGTTGAGCAGGTTGTTGCCCAGGCTGCGTCCCATGAGGAATTCAAAGGAAAGGTAAAAAAGCTCCTTACGGTGAGCGGTGCGCTGGCTGCGGCGGTATTCGGTCCACCGCTTCATGATGGTGTCGCGGACGGTCAGGGCCGTGGCCTTGTAGATGTGTGATTTTGTGGCGTCGTCAAGGGTCCGCCCATAGTGGCGGCTGAGCTTGCCGAGTATCTCCTCCTTCAGCGCCTGCTGGGCTGGAGTGAGGGCCGCGGTTTTTGCCATTTTTATCATCCTTTCTGGGGATATAAGTTTTCAAATTTTACATACTTTGGTATTATACTATAAAATATTCCTTTCGTCAAGAGATATTATGCTTAATTTGCAAAAAAATAATCTCATCATATTGTAAAATATTTCAAAATAAACCTTGCCCCCGCTCTCAAATTTTGGCCTCGCCGAAAAACTTAACCTTAAAATATATTGAATTTTTTCCGTCAATAGAGTATAATAAGCTTAAAAGGAGCGTGAGCCAATGAAGCTTATCATAATAGACGGCAACAGCATAATAAACCGGGCCTATTACGGCATCCGGCCCCTGTCCACCGCCGACGGCATACCCACCAACGGCATATTGGGCTTTATGAACATCCTGCTAAAGCTCAGAGAGGACTACGACCCGGACTGCCTCTGCGTGGCCTTCGACCTGAAGGCCCCCACCTTCCGTCATAAGATGTATAAGGAATACAAGGCCCAGCGCAAGGGTATGCCCGACGACCTGGCCGCTCAGATGCCTCACCTTAAAGAGCTTCTTGGCGAAATGGACGTTCTCCAGTTGGCGATCGAGGGCTACGAGGCGGACGACATAATCGGCACCGTCAGCCAGATCTGCCTTGACAACGGGGTTTGGTGCGGCATAGCCACCGGCGATAGGGACGATTTGCAGTTGGCCGCGCCCCAGACTCATGTGCTGCTGACCACCACCGGCATCGGCAGGACGACTACCGAGGTCTACGACGACAAGGCGGTTTACGACAAGTACGGCGTCACTCCCGACGAGTTCATCACGGTCAAGGCCCTGATGGGCGACCAGAGCGACAACATCCCCGGCGTCGCAGGCATTGGAGAAAAGTCCGCCCTGGAGCTGGTGAAAAACTTCCACACCCTGGACTCCATATACGAAAACATCCTCGACCCCTCCATAAAAAAGGGGCAGCGGCAAAAGCTCCTGGACGGAAAGGAAATGGCATACTTCTGCTACGAGCTATGTAAAATAAAACGTGACGTACCCATAGATTTCTCCTTTGAAGCCGCGAAGCTCAAGCCCTTCAACTCCCCCGGGCTGAGGAAAAAGCTGGAGCAGTTAGAGCTAAAGCGCATAGCCGAACGCCTGGACATCCCCGTGGAGGAGGAAGTTCCCGTGGCCGAGGCCCAGACCGCCCGGGCCGGCGCGGCGGAAAAGGCCGCCGCCGAAAGCGCGGCGGAGCTGGCCTTTCTGTTAGAGGAGGACGAGATACGCTTCGACCTGGACGGCAAGACCTTTACCGCCCCGATACAGGAGATGAAGTCCGTCCTTGAGAGCGGCTGCAAAAAGATCACCCACCGGTGGAAGGCCGCCCGTCACGCCCTCGCCGCGCTGGGGATAGACCTGGGCGGCCCATATTATGACACCGAGATCGGCGAGTACATCCTTGACCCCCAGCAGTCGGACTACGATCTGAGGGAGCTGTGCCGAAGGGAAAAGCTCCCCTACGGCCCCTCGGCCCTCAAGGCCGTGGCCGCCTCACAGCTCAAGACCATAGAGGAGCGGCGGCAGCTCGATTTACTGAACGACATCGAGCTGCCCTTAGAGGAGGTGCTTTACTCCATGGAGGAGGCGGGCTTCATGATCGACACCGATCAGTTAGCCGCCTTCGGCAAAACCTTGGGGGAGCGCATATCCCAGTTGGAGCAGGCCATATATTTTATGGCCGGGGAAAAGTTCAACATCAACTCCCCCAAGCAGTTGGGGACCGTCCTGTTTGAAAAGCTGATGCTGCCGGTTGTGAAAAAGAGCAAACGGGGCTACAGCACCGACAGCGAGGTGCTGGAAAAGCTTCGGGGCCGCAGCGATATAATAGACTATATCATAGAGTACCGCCACGCCGCCAAGCTCAAAAGCACCTATACCGACGCCCTGCTGCCCCTGGTGGACAGCGAGAGCCGGGTCCATTCCAGGCTCAACCAGACCGTGACCGCCACCGGACGCATAAGCTCCGCCGAACCCAACCTGCAAAACATTCCCGTCCGCACCGAGCTGGGCCGGGAGATAAGAAAGATGTTCGTGGCTAAAGAGGGCTGCGTCCTGGTGGACGCGGACTACAGCCAGATAGAGCTGCGGGTACTGGCCCACATTTCCGGGGACGGGAATATGTGCCGGGCTTTCAGGGAAAACGAGGACATCCACAGCATGACCGCCACCCAGGTGTTCGGCGTGCCGGACTTCTGCGTGACGGCGGAGATGCGCTCCCGGGCCAAGACCGTGAATTTCGGCATAATCTACGGTCAAAGCGAGTTTTCCCTGGCGGGGGAGCTGAAAATCACCCGCAGGGAGGCCAAGAAATATATCGACAGCTATTTTGAAAAGTACAGTGGCGTAAAGGCTTATATGGACAAAACCGTGGAGGCCGCCAGGGCCGACGGCTATGTTTCCACAATTTTTGGCCGCCGCCGCTATGTGCCCGAGCTTCAAGCCCGCAACTTCAACCTTCGTTCCTTTGGGGAGCGGGTGGCCCCTATCCAGGGGAGCGCCGCCGACATAATAAAGATCGCCATGGTAAAGGTCTACAAGGCCCTCCGCGAGGAATGTCCCCGATCCCGGCTGATACTCCAGATACACGACGAGCTTATCATCGAGGCCCCGACGGACGAGGCGGAAAAGGCCGCTCAGGTGCTCAAGCGAGAGATGGAAGCCGCGGCGAAGCTCAGCGTCCCCCTTGTGGCCGACGTAAAGTGGGGCAAGAGCTGGTACGAGGCGAAATGAGCGGCGGCAGTCAAAGCCGAAGGGAGCGGTGAAAGAAATGTCAACGATAACTATCGGCCTCACCGGCATGACCGGCGCGGGGAAGTCCCTGGCCGCGTCCATGCTGAGGGAAAGGGGCTTCCACGTGATAGACGCCGACGAGGTGGGTCACCGGATAACTGATCGGCCCCAGACGCTGAAAGAAATAAAGGCCCGCTTCGGCGAGGGCGTTATAAGGCCCGACGGCTCCCTGGACCGGAAGGCTCTGGGGAATATAGTGTTTTCCGACCCGCAGAAGCTGCGAGTTCTCAACTCCATCACCCACCCCGCCATAAGGGAGGCCATCCTTCGGGAGGCTGAGGAAACCGGCGGAGCCGTGGTCATCGACGGAGCGCTTTTGAAGGAGTGCGGCCTTGACCAGATCTGCGACGCGGTCATACGCATAACCGCCCCCGCTTCGGTTCGCAAAAAACGCATCATGGAGCGGGACGGCCTCGCCGCCGACGAGGCGGATCGGCGCATCGCCGCCCAGACCGACTATTCTGACGGCTGGATAGACGTGGACAACAGCTCCACGGCGGAGGTCTTGGAGCAAAACCTGACAAAGGCGCTAAGCGAAATTAGAGGTATCCATGAAAAAAAGAAACCATAGGCGGCGTGAGGCGGCGATCTGCGCCCTGCTGACAGCGGCCCTGACCGCCGCCTTTCTCTACGGCTTTTTTCCCGCGCCGTACAGGGACACGGTGGAAAAATGCGCCCTGCGTTACGGGGTGGATATGGCCCTGATATACGCGGTCATAAAGGCGGAAAGCAACTTTGACCCCGCCGCTGTCAGTCGGGCCGGAGCCAAGGGGCTGGCCCAGCTCACCGACGCCACCGCCGAGTACGCCGCCGGAATGTTGGGCGTGGAATACGGCGGCGGCGACTCCTTCAACGCCGAAAAGAACATCAGTCTGGCGGCGGTATACCTGCGTTATCTGCTGCAAAAATATGACGGCGACCCCCGCCGGGCCACGGCGGCCTATAACGCGGGCGAGGGCAACGTGGACAGATGGCTGGCCTCCGAGGACGGCATGAAAAAGATACCCTTCGGCGAAACAAGGAAATACGTTGCAAAGGTGAAATGGTACAGGCGGATTTACAGTCTCCTCTATAAAAAACGGCCCTGAGCTGTCGGACTTCCGACAGCTCAGGGCCGTTTACATCAATTCAAGTGGTCAGCGCTGGCCGAGCATTTCCAAAAGCTGGGCCTCGTCTATGACGGCGACGCCTAGAGCCGCCGCCTTGTCCAGCTTGCTTCCGGCCTCATCTCCGGCCACCACGTAATCGGTCTTTTTGCTGACCGAGCCGGAAACTTTGCCCCCCGCTTTTTCTATGAGAGCGGCGGCGGCTGCCCGCTTTAACCCGGGCAGCGTCCCCGTAAGGACAAAGGTCTTGCCCGTAAAGGGGCCGTCGTCCACGGCGGTTTCCCGGCTCTCAAAGTTCACTCCCGCCCGGCGCAGTCCCTCGATGATGTCCATGTTCTGCTCCTGGGCAAAATAGTTCTTCACGCTGGCGGCGGTAATGCCGCCTATATCCTCGACCTCGGCTATCTCCTCCGCCGTGGCGGCGATCAGGTTGTCCATGGTCTTGAACCTCGCCGCCAGTTGACGGCCGCCCCTGCTGCCCACGTGCCTGATGCCCAGGGCGAACAGCAGATTTGAAAGATCCCTCTCCTTGGAGCGTTCTATGGCCGCTATCAGCTTGGCGGCGCTTTTTTTGCCCATTTTTTCCAGATTTTCGAGCTGCTCCGCCTTAAGGGAGTAGAGATCGGCGGCGCTGCGGATAAGCTCCTCCTCCAGCAGCCTGTTCACCAGGGCCGGGCCAAGGCCCTCGATGTCCATGGCGTCCCTGCCGGTGAAGTGGATTATTATTCTGGCAAGCTGGGCCGGACACTCGCCGCCGGTGCAGCGGATGGCGGCCTCGCCCTCCTCCCGGACGGCGGCGGCCCCGCAGACAGGACAGCGGTCGGGCATTTCAAAGACCCGTTCGCTGCCGTCGCGTTTTTCTTTCACCACGTCCAGCACCTCGGGGATTATGTCTCCGGCCTTTTGGACAATCACAAAGTCGCCTATCATAATATCCTTTTCCCGTATAAAGTCGATGTTGTGCAGCGTGGCTCGGGAAACCGTGGTTCCCGCCAGGCGCACAGGCTCCAGCACGGCGTTGGGGGTCAGGACTCCCGTCCGCCCCACCTGAACGGTTATGTCTATCAGCCTTGTCTCCTTTTTCTCGGCGGGGAACTTGTAGGCCACCGCCCACCGGGGACACTTGGCCGTACTGCCCAGGGCCTCCCGCTGGGCCAGGGAATCCACCTTTATTACCGCCCCGTCGATGTCAAAGTCCAGCTCGCCCCGGCTCTCGCCTATACGCATGGCCTCCTCAAAGGCCTCCTCTATCGTGGAAAAGACCCTTTTTATGGGAATGGTCTTGAAGCCCAGCCTTGCCAGCAGGGCTATGCCCTCGCTGTGGGAGCTGACCTCCCGTCCCTGTATCTGCTGGATGTTAAAGACAAATATATCCAGTCCCCTTTCGGCGGCAACGCTGCTGTCAAGCTGGCGAAGGCTGCCAGCGGCGGCGTTGCGGGGATTTTTGAAGGGACGCTGCTCCCTTTCCTCCTGGAGGCGGTTCAGCCGCTGAAAGCTCTTGTGGGGCATGAACACCTCCCCCCTGACCTCCAGATAAGGCAGAGGCTCGGTCAGGCGGAGGGGTATCGTGCGGACGGTTTTCAGGTTTTCGGTCACGTCCTCGCCCACGTTGCCGTCGCCCCGGGTGCTGCCCCGGAAGAATACCCCGTCCCTGTACTCTAACGAAACGCTGAGTCCGTCGATTTTAAGCTCGGTGACGTAGCGGGGAGCCTCCACGGCGGCGGCCACCCTTTGACCGAAGTCGAGTACCTCGTCGCGGCTGAAAACGTCGTTCAGGCTCTGCATCTGAACCTGATGTACTACCTGCTCAAAGCCCTCCAGAATCGCCCCGCCGATGCGCTGAGTGGGCGAATCGGGAGTCACAAGCTCCGGATGCTCCGCCTCCAGCTTTTTAAGCCGGCTCATCAGGGCGTCGTATTCAAAGTCGCTTATCTCGGGAGAATCCTCCGTGTAATATTTTTGACTGTGGTAATTTATTTTATCTCTCAGCTCGTTAATGCTGTCTCTCAGCTCGTTAATGTCCATAGCCTTCTCCATTCCGCCGCTGCGCCCCGGCACAAGTTGGTCCCTCATTGGCGCAGAAAGAAATATGAGAGCCGCCCGCTGTATTGCCTTACATATATTATACCCGACCTCGGCAATTTTTGCAAGCATAAAATCAAGATTTCAAGAGTACAATTTAATATAATAATATTGCGGGGAGAAGATGGCATGGATAAGGACTTTATCAAAAATATAATGGCGCGTCTAAGGGATCTCCAATACGGAACCTGGACCCTCAACGAGCGGCTCAGCTCCGCCCGAATGGAGATCGGCAACCTCCAGGCCTCGATCTTGGGGGCAAAGGACGAAAAGTCGGTGACGGACTACGCCCGCCGCCTGAGATCGGCGGAGGAGGAGTACCGCCGACTGTTGAAGTTAGCGCGGAAAAAAGCATCGTAAAAACGATAAAGGGGCTCACAGCGAAGCGGGCCCCAGACTACTGACAAACCCCACGCACGATGGGGAAAGCTCGAAAGGGAACTCCCTTTCGATAAAAAACATAAAATCTC
>CANQKL010000006.1 GCA_947624455.1 uncultured Clostridia bacterium | reverse complement strand
TCAGCGTATTTTTTGCCGCCCGGTCGCCCTGGGCCATAAGCTCGATGCACCTGTCCTCCTCCTCCTTTGAAAGAGGCTTGGGGAAGCACGAGTCCTGAATCTGACCGGACATGAACAGTCCGCTCAGGCAGCCGAGCAGGATAGATAAAACCATAGTATAACCTCCCTATGGAGTATAATATGTGGCTCCACGGGGCAATGTTACACTATTGGTTGTATTAAAATCAGCGGTGCGGGAAGGCCGCCAAGGAGTTTCGGCGGCCAGCGGAGCTTGGACTCAAGCTATCGCTCCATCCACCATATCCGCGATCTCATCGTATTCCGAAACGCCCACCATTTTTCCGGCGACCTCTCCGCCCTTAAAAACCATAAGAGTGGGTATGCTCATTATCCCGTATTCCATGGCGATATCGGGCATTTGATCCACGTCCGCCTTGACTGTCCTTATTTTATCCTCATAGTCGGCGGCAATGTCCTCAACCGTGGGCGCCAGCATCCTGCAAGGGCCGCACCAGGTGGCGAAAAAGTCCACCAGCACAGGAACAGGGCTGTCCAATACCTCCGGTTTAAATTGGTCTTTTGTTATTTCCAGCATGATTTATACCTCCAAATAGTCAGATTTTTGCTTTAGGCCGAAAAAGTCGTTCTGACGCAGGGCCTCATACGCGATTATCGCCGCGGAATTTCCGAGGTTAAGGCTCCTTGCCCCCTCCGCCATAGGTATACGGACGCAGCGGTCGGGATCGGCCCGAAGCAGCTCCTCGGGGAGACCTCGGGTCTCCTTGCCGAAGAGTATGTAGTCCCCGCGGCGGTACTCCGCCTCGGTGTAGGGGCGGCCGCCTTTGGTGGTGGCGTAAAAATACCTGCCGCCCTGGGTCCGCTCAAAAAACTCCTCCAAATTTTCGTAACAACTGACGTCCACCATATTCCAGTAGTCCAGCCCCGCCCGCTTAAGCGCCTTGTCGCTGATGTCAAAGCCCAGCGGCTTCACCATATGAAGGGCCAGACCGGCGGCGGCGCAGGTTCGGGCAATATTGCCGGTATTCTGTGGGATCTCCGGTTCGACAAGGACAATGTTGAGCTTGGGGCTGCCTTTTATTATTTCATTTTTTCGCTCGAAAAATACCCCCTCCTTCACGCCGTAGGCGCAAAGGTAAAGCTTGGGGCTGTCAAGGGCCTCCATCATGGCCCGAAGCGGCGTCAGCCCCGCCAATATCACGTCGGCCCGGGATTTATCCATTCCCTCGATATCCTCGCGTTTTTCCGGCGGAGTGTCATAAATATTTTGGTAAAGCATACAAACGGTTTTGCGGCTTATCTCATAACCGTTAAGCTCGTCGGTTTTGAGGGGCCGCTTTTTACATAGCTGGCCCAGAGTCCGGGCGCTGCCTCCCACGCCGTATACCGGCAGGCCGAACGCCTCCTCAAGCCAGGGTATGGCCTTTATTTCAGCCGCTATGGCCTGATACATCTCCTCCTGAGGCCGCCCGCGGTAGCGTTCCGTCATCATCACCGCGCCGCAGGGAGTGCTTACGCTCCTGACCAGCCGGCGATTCTTCACAAGCATAATCTCGGTGCTGCCGCCGCCTGTGTCAAAGATAAGGCCGCTTTCTAACGGCAAGGTCTCCTTCACCGCAAGGAACGAGTATCTGGCCTCCTCCTCGCCGGACAGTATGCGAAAATCAATCCCGGCCCTGGACTTTGCCGCGGCCAAAAACTCGTCTCGGTTCTTTGCGATGCGCACGGCCTGGGTAGCCGTGGCGATTATCTCGCCGCAATCCGCCGATTCGGCGGTGAGCCTGAACCTTTCCAGCGCTTTCAGCACCCGCTCCATGGCTCCCGCCTCCAGGCGGCCGTCCTCCATCCCCTGCCCCAGGCGCACAGTTTCCCTGAGCTTGAGCTGATTTTTCCACTTTCCGTCGGGAAAAACCGAGTTGACGGACATACGCACAGAATTGGAGCCTAAGTCGATGACCGCGATATTTTTCATACACCCACCTTCTTTACAATAATTTTACATCATTTCATTTGATATGTCAATGAAAAATAAAAATTTATTATAAAAAAGGTTGATTATTTTTTTATTATAAGCTATAATGTAAATGAGGTGATAAAAATGAAAGCAAATAACGAGGATTACACGGAAACCAAAAGGTTCCCATACTTCAAGCTGCTGCTGGGCGTGCTGGCGGTCGCGATCATTTGTTTCGGCGCTTTTTCGGTGGAAAAGGCCATCGGAAACACTGTAAGGGACGTGAATATAAAGAAAAGCTCTCTTTCGACGGATAAGGTCACCTTCCGCAGCGTCAAGCCCCTCGACACCAAAATAATGGCGGTTATCGCCAGCGACGGCACGGTTCGTCTGGCCTTTGACGACTGTCTCAGCTGCTACTACAACGACGGCGTAAGGGCGCACTATACCGACACTGGCACGTCGGTCGTCTGCGACAACTGCGGCTGCGAGACTATGTATGACGATCTTGGCGTCCTCAGTTACGAATGTACCCCCTATCCCATTCTCAGCGACTACATATATGAGGATGACACCACATTGGAGATACGCAAGGACTTTCTTGAGGAGTGCAAGGATATGCTCGGCGTCCTGCGCAGCGGCAAGGGCAATTACGCCACAGTATATCCCGAAAGCGATTACATGAATATGGAGATAACCGAAGGCGGCGACAGGGCGGTGGAATATGACACCAGCGGCGAGATATCCGTTCCACAGCAGCCCGTGACCGTGGACTACCTCCTCAACCGCACCGAGACTATTACAAAGCTGTTTAACGGATATCAGGACGACGTGACCATGAATTCCGACCATGACGACATCGCGGCCTTTGAGTCGCTTCGCACGGAATTTTTAGATCTCTGCGACGAGCTGGCCGACTCGGATATTGACGCTCAGCGGGCAATAGAGATCAATCAGCGTTTTGACGAAATGGAAGCCGAGATAAGGGAGCTTGGGCAAAAGGCCGTCGGCTGAGACCCGGAAGGAGCAAACTAATGAAGATCAAGCTTTTGGCGGCGGCTCTGGCGCTGAGCTTCTGCCTGTCTGCCTGCGGCCGTGAAGACAAGGCTGTTTCCAGCGTTTCCACGGCTGGGAACGGCAACATTCGGGCCGCCGATTCCGCCGCCGACGAGGATTCGCCGGATGAAAGCCTGACGGCGGCTGGCCCGGCAGTTCGGGACGCTGACGCGCTCTCCCGGTCAGCTTCAAGCAGCCCGAAAGCAAGCGAGTCTCCAAGTGTTTCCGCCGCCCTTGGCGGTCATGGCGAGACATCCGCAACGGAGCCAGCGGCTCCGGCCAGCGAAACCGACGCCGCTCAGGAGGCCGCCCAGCCGGCTGTTACCCTCAGTCCAGCCGACGGCATGGCGGTAAGGTCGGCGGCGGACAAATTTATGTCCTCCCTGCTTGCGGGGGACTTTGAAGCCGCCCGGGAACTTACCGCCGCGGAAAGTCCCGCCCGCCAGGACATGGACGGCAAACTGGCCGGTTCTCTCCAGTCGCTCATGGGCGACGAAATGTACGCTCAGATAAAGGCCCTGACCAACTTTGCCGGGGTCGATATCTCCACAGACGGGAACTCCGCCCGGCTGAAAAACTACGTTGTCAGGCTGGCCGACTATTCGACCTTTTCTCTGGGAGAGGCGAACCGCGAGGGCGGCTATGCGCGGATAAATATTACGCTGACCCTGCCCGATCTTGGCGTTGGACGCATACTGTCCTCGGTCGAGACTTATCTGGCCTCGATAGGGACGGATATAGACGCCGTCCGCGCCGAGGCGGCGGACTTGGCTCCCGAGGAAAAATCCAAATTCATGGAGGAATTGGCCTGGGGCTTCGCGGACTACAGCTTTGGGGGCGGACTTGACCTCACCGTGACCGCCGACCTCGGCCTGACCGCCACTTTGGAAAAGCGGGGTCAGACTTGGCTGGTCGCCGACCTCGGCTACGCACCGAATAATGAATCGGAGCCGGAACGGGGCGGGGCGCGGCTTCCCTCTGAAAATGAATAATCTTAGACCCTTCGGTTATACTTATAACCGGAGGGTTTCATTATTATGAAAATTTTACTTTGCATCATCATCGCTCTCGTCCTTTCAGCCTGCGGTCAGCGCGCCGCTTCTCCTGAAGGAACGCTCCATCGCCGCCAGGTGTCTGTGAGGACCGAGGAACCGCTGCAATCGGAGGAAAGCGTTCCGCCGCAGCCTGTGGAGGTACTCATCGGTCAGGCCGAGACTCCCCTTCTGGACGACAGTTCAAATCGGGTCGAAAATATAAATCTGGCCTGCGGAGCTATCAACGGCATGGTTTTGTACCCTGGCGGCAGTTTCAGCTTTAACGACGCGGTAGGCCGGCGCACCGAGGCCAACGGCTACGGCGACGCTCCCGTGCTGGTGAACGGACACAAGGAGGACGGCTGCGGCGGCGGCGTCTGTCAGGTCAGCTCTACTTTGTACATGGCGGCGCTGGAGGCCGGGCTGCAAATAGACGAGCGTCACCCCCACAGTCACGGGGTCGCTTACGCCCCCGAAGGCAAGGACGCTACTGTGGTTTTTGGCGAAATGGATCTGGCTTTCACCAACAACACAGATAAAATAATAACACTTGGGGCATGGACCGACGGGGCCAGCGTTTTTTCAACGATAACGCAGAAAAGCACTTGACAAAAGTGCTTTTCTGCGTTATAATAATTTTACCAATTTATATAATGAAAGGATGATTTTTATGAAGTACGTATGTCCCGTTTGCGGTTACATCCACGAGGGTGACAATCCGCCGGAAAAATGTCCCGTTTGCGGCGTTCCCGGCAGCAAGTTCACAGTTATGGCCGAAGGCAAGCTGACCTGGGCCTGTGAACACGTTATCGGCGTAGGCGCTAAGGACCAGATCGACGAGAGAGTATATGACGGCCTCAAGGCCAATTTTGAAGGCGAATGTTGCGAGGTGGGTATGTACCTGGCAATGGCCCGTCAAGCTGTTCGCGAGGGCTACCCCGAGATCGGAGCTTTCTATGAGAAGGCCGCGTATGAGGAAGCCGAGCATGCCGCCAAGTTTGCCGAGCTGCTGGGCGAGGTAGTCACCCCCTCCACAAAGAAAAATCTTGAGCTTCGCCGCGACGCTGAGAACGGCGCCACCGCCGGCAAGCTGGAGATTGCCAAGCTGGCCAAGGAACTGGGCTACGACGCTATCCACGACACGGTTCATGAAATGGCTAAGGACGAGGCCCGCCACGGCTGCGGCTTTGAGGGCCTGCTCAATCGCTATTTTAAGTAATCGCGGAGGGTACCTAACATGAAAAAGTATGTATGCCCCTGCGGTTATGTCTATGACCCCGAAGTAGGCGACCCCGACAGCGGTATCGCCCCCGGCACCGCCTTTGAGGATATTCCAGATGACTGGGTTTGCCCCGTTTGCGGCCTCGGTAAGGACGCATTCGAGGAAGAGTAAAAGCAAAAAATTTGAGTAAGAGGCGGGCTGTCCCGCCTCTTATTTTTGTACTCAAAATCCCTTGAAAAGTGTCCTTTTTAGTGTCCCGCTGTTTTTGTCCCGTTTAAAAACTCGGTAAAGGTGTCATTTTACAAAGTGTCCCGTTATTTAATTGTTTTTTATTTGTTTTCTGTCAGGCTCACCAACTTATAAAAGCTGGTGCGTTTTGTGCCTGTCCGTTCCATTGCCCTATTGAAACAACCGAAAGATAAAAGAGTCGGAGCGGGTTTGTTTGCCGCTCCGCATACGCCTTGCATAAAAAAACATACTATTAAATAATTCTAAATAATTCGCTTAAAAAATGAAAAATATTTGCATAAATAAACACCACGCAGAAGTACAGATTGATATACCGACAGCTTTATTAACCGGTTCGTTTTTAACTAAACCAATAATACTAAATACAAACCCTATTGCGCCGCCTACTGCACCAATAAATGCTATAATTTTTGTATATTCAGCCGCAAAAAGCATAGCGATATTAGCTATAAACAGTAAAATCCCTATTATTAACGATATTAAAAGGACACCTGACGAAAATTTTTTTAATTCCTTCTGTAAATATGTTGCTTTTTTTATTTCTTCTGATAAAACTTCTGAATTAATTAAATTTAAAGCACCGCACTTAGGACAAATTTGCATTGTTTCATCAATTCTCGCTCCGCAATGTTTACATAAATATGTATCCATTACATAACTCCCTTTTGTTTAAGTAAAGCTCTGTATTGGTCTGCCCAGCCGGGTTTCATTGCGTGAGCTGCATATATAAGACGTTTTTTGGGCATAATGGCTTTCTTTGACGCTTTGTCCATACTGTCAAATTTTTCAAGTTCCTCTTCGATTTTCTGTTTTGACAGGTATGGAATCCCCGATAATAATTCGCCGTAGTAGTTCATACATTGAAGAACATATTGCGGCGCGTATAAGGTAGGCATTTTCACAATCGCAATGTTAAGCAAACCCGTAATCTTGTCATAAATTGCTGTGTATAAGCTTTCCGCAAGTTCTTCTTTGTTATCGGTAGTATAATTTACCGCATTTGCAGCAGCACCAATTGCCTGCATAACCTTGTTGCTGCTTAAAGTTGATTGAAATAATAGTCCCCTCGCTTCTAATTCCCATGCACGAGAATTTTGAGGGTCAATTTCTAATGCGGACTGACAATACTTTTCAACTTGCTCAGAGTTTTGGCCCTGTATGCCCTTTAGCGCTAAGTCAAGGAATTTTTCTATATCAGCGCTTCTGTCTGTCTTAGCCGCTGCATTTGAATTGATTGGACACCCGCAATTGGGACAGGAGGGCGCCTTGTCCGAAACATCCCTGCCACATTCAGCACACTTAATCATTGCCATAATAAAAACCTCCAAAAATAGATTTATTATAATAAATTTACATCTGATTTAAGACGTAGCCAGTAGCTCTTATTGCCGCTTCTTCTGTGTCGATAGTAATTCTCATTTGTTGTCAGTACAATTTAAGTTCACAATAATACTCCCCTTTCTTTTGTTTACAGACATTTGCAAATAAACTCATATACACAATTGGATATAACATCAGGCAAAAATTCCTAAATTATGTTCGCATTTTTTTGTTATATTCCCCCTCCTTCTTTATATTTTTTGCTCGGGGTTATACGAGCCATCCTTACTGTATAATAATTATAACATCGTACACAAATTTTGTCAAGTGGTATTTACACGATTATTATTAGTGTAAATAAAAAGTATATTTGACAAAACAAATTTGTTGTATAATAGATAAGAGGTGGTACAAATGTTTGAAATAAAGAAAATTGACTATATTAACAAGACCTTCCGTATGCCTGTCGAGCTGGTTAACCAACTGGAGATTTTAGCCCAAAACAACGGGGTTTCATTAAACAATCTCATCGTGCAGTGCTGCGAATATTGCCTCAAAAACCTTAAGCCGGAGTCCAAGGTGCCGGAGCGCGGCACCAAATAAAACAAAACATATTAAAATGGAGACAGCACCGCTGTCTCCATTTCATTTTTAAAATAACAGGCCCCTTTCCCGCAGCTCCAACACAAGCCGGACATAGAACTCTCACGTCGAAGCCGGAGATATTTTCCCAATTGAGGTCTATCATGTCGCCGTGGAATATGCCTCGCCTGCCCTCCGTGGACAGGCGAGTGAATTTTTCGCCCCAAGGTAAGAACTTTTCCGAAACAAGGCCGTCATTGGGGCCGTCAAAATATTTCACCAAATTATATGTAAAATTCAAATGACGATATTATTGTTATTA
The DNA here is from genome assembly GCA_947624455.1 of uncultured Clostridia bacterium. Taxonomy (GTDB): domain Bacteria; phylum Bacillota; class Clostridia; order UMGS1883; family UMGS1883; genus JAFLUQ01. The sequence continues at coordinate 15,550 of CANQKL010000006.1, read as the reverse complement.
TTGTAGACCCGGACGGCCCCGCTCCAAGAAAGATTATATTTGTATAATACCGCTTGTCAAAAGGACAGCAGGAGGTCAATCCTCCCGCTGTCCTTTTTCTGTTTGTTGTTCTTTGTCCGGCTCCGCTTCTTTTTCCTGTTCGTCCGGCTCGTTCCGCTGTCCGGGCTTCTTCTCCCAACCGAGAATTTCTTCCATGATGAGCGCAAGGGGGAGCGGCGTATTTGTGTACATTGAAATGGTTTACAAATTGTTCATGCACTTAGTTTACACTAATTTATGGACATAGTTTACAAAAGCGCAAGAGTGGCCCTACGGGATTGTTCGGTCAAATTTGTATTATACGCTATTTTTAAATTAGAACGTTATTACTTGCTTATCATCAGTAAAATTATATGAATTAAGCGTCTTTATCTGCCCGTCCTGCGGATCCAAAATAGTATAGTCACTTATATTAGCGCCAGAACCGCTGTAGCTTATGGCAAGTACATAATGAGAATCTGTCCATTGATTACATACATGAATTATCGCCGGCTTGCCGCCATCAATGGCCGATTTGGCGCGCATCAGTACATTATAATCAGAACCTAAATCAGCCGAGCTTCCTCTGCCGTACCACCATTGAGCGTATCCGTCCCAATAATATTCTCCGTAACTGTGAGTAAAATTATCCAGAAACGTCCTTGCATATGCAATACAAAATGCGCCGCATGGCCCCCATTTAGTATATGCGCTTTGATTTTGATTGCCTACCGACGCGGCTATCTGTCTGTATCTATCAATTATGTTGCCGTTGTTATTATTTCCCCCGTCCAAACGCTTTAAATACCAAAGCTGATTATTTGCGCCGGTAAAATTTTGAAGGCTAACATTGCCGCCGTTCCACCAGGGGCCGTCACAAGTGAGGGCAAGGTTGAAATTACTTACGAGGCCGATTTTGTATTTGCCGCCGCCCTGGTCGTCTATGTACCACTCCTGCGCGGGCGCGTCGTTGGTCTGCCAGATGTCGATATTGTTGCCTGCCTGTAAAGGCGCGCTCATTGAGCTGCCCCGGTTCGCGTCCAGCACCCGGCCGCTTGTCGATGAAGTGGGATAGAGAACATATCGGTTTCCGCCTCTATCCTCAAGCCTGAACTTCTGTTCGGGCGAACCGTCGGCGTCCCATACGCAGACGTTGACTCCGTCCCAGTCCCAGCCCGCGTAAACGTTGAGATAACGCCCTCCGTCAACACAGGCAAAATTGTACATCCCCGGTTCGAGCTGGTCGGCGCTGGCGGTCAGCCCGCCAACGATGAACAATGTCATTGCCGCCGCAAAAAATGTGATTAGCTTTTTCATGGGTATACTTCCTTTCTATGTTTTAATTTATTTCCGCCGCTCTCGCGGGACAGAACACGTAAATGGTTTCATCGCTGGAATTTGATATGCTTATGGAACCTTTGGAATATACTGACAACGCTTGAGTAGTGGTTTTAAATTTTGTCGCCTTGACGTTGCCATCCGCGTCATAGCTGACATAGTCATATTTTGCCTTCTCTTTAGACTTTATAGTTCCTGTAGTCTTAGACAAAACGCAGATTTTAATATTTTTCTTGCCTGTGTTCTCCACGCGGCAGCTTGCGCCAGGCTTGATTTGTTTAATTTCAAATGCCTCCTCATCCACAGGGAAAAACACGTCCGAAGGGGCTTTTATCTGTATTTCGCTATCCTCAGAATTATATAGCGCAAGTACTGCTTTGGCAGGCAGGGATATCGTGGAGTAAGTATTTGAATAATAACCTGTGGCGGTTACATCGCCATCCTTGTTGTATTTTACATAGTGATAGCGTTTTTTCACGCCATCATTCAATATCTGAATCGTAAATGTTTTCTCCGTGTCGTTTGTTACAGTAAAGCTTTCTCCGCTTTGAAGGGTCAAAAGCTTAAAATTGCCGTCATCTTTAATATCAAGGCTGCCGGAGCTGGGATGTTTGACTGTTACTTTTTCTTCTTTTTCATAGCCGCAGTCCCTGCACACCCCATTTACAAACACATGCGCTTCCGTCCGCCGCTCATTGTATGTACGTATTGTTTCTCCGCAGTCATTGCACACCTCCTCCATTACATCAACGGTTTGATGCGTGGCAGAGGAACCGGTTTGTTTCCAGCTTCTCAGGTCAATCGAGCATACCTGCCGGGTACTTGTGTGTCTGCAATCATAATCATAATCATCGTAATCATTATCGTAATAATCGTAATAATCATAATCACCATAATTACTATAATAATCAGGGTCATAATAAATCTTTACCGTACCTGTATAGCCGTCCCAGCTTACATCAGCGCCGAGACCTTCTCCTACGGCTCTGGCGGGAACAAGGGTTCTGCCTCCCTCGGTTTTTGCCGGAACATCCAATTTATAAATGAGTTGCTCTCCCCTGTCCCAAAGATACATAATGTCGCTTCCAATTGTCAGCTCCATTACTTTTTGACCGTTGCGGTACACGCTTACTACTCCGTCATTCCATTCGACCTCACAACCCATGGCCTCAAATATGGCCCGTACAGGTACAAGTGTACGTCCATTTTCGGCAATAGGAGGCTGATCAAACTGCACCTGGCTGCCGTTTACTGTGACACTGATCTGGCTATAAGCAAGTGAGGGTACGCCAATCATTGTAATTGCAATGCACACCAACAGACCCAGGCATTTCTTGATTTTGTCCATTTCTGTTTCCTCCTTATATTTGATTTATACCTATTATATCAAATTTGATTTTTAAAGTCAATATTAATCTAAAAAATTATTAATATATTTTTTCAAGTTTGATACAATAAGTTAAAGGGAGGCATGGAAATGGACTTCAAAGCAATAGGCCAACGAATAAAGGCGAAGCGTAAGGACATAGGACTGACACAAGAGACGCTGTCAGAAGAGTTGGACATTTCCGTTGAGTACCTAAGTCGTGTTGAAAGCGGCAACGCTAACGCCAGTTTTTCTCTGTTAGAAAAAATAAGCAACGCTTTAATGCTAAGCGAAGAAGAACTTTTATTTGGCAAAGATATTTTCGGCGAATCTGACCACTTTATTGCCGCATTTCGCAACCTCACCCCGGAAAAGCAGTACGCCGTTATGAAAATAATCAACATAATATCTGAAATATAGGTATGGTATGTCCCGTCTGCGGCCTCGGCAAGGACGCATTTGTGGAAGAATAACGCAAAAAAGAGACGGAGAATATCCGTCTCTTTTTCCTTACGGGCTTTACCAGGGCAGCATATTCAGCCGAAGCCTGTCGGCCGCCGTGGCTATAAATTCGGAATTGGTGGGTTTGTTCCTGCCATTGTGATATGGGCCGCCGAAAAACATCTTCATCGCCGCTCCTCCGTCACAGTTACTGGCCGACCCTATAGCGTGGCGAATGGCCCGCTCCACCCGGGTGGGAGAGGAATTATACTTTTTCGCTATTCTGGGGTAGAGCTGCTTTGTTACAGCTTCCAAAAGCTCGCTTTCGTTGGCGCACATAACAATGGCGTCCCGAAGATACCAGTAGCCCTTTATATTGGCCTTGATACCAAGCAAGCCCAGTATGTTTGTGACCGTTATTTCTTTTACCCTCTCGTCCGCGCCTTCATCCATGACCGTTTTCATTTCCAATTTCATTACAAATTCCTCCTTTTCTTTTGTTTTTATGCTTTTATATTATCACTTTCTGACATAAATTTCCATAGCTTTTTTGACATTTTTTGCCTTAATTTTTAATGTTTTTTGTCAAAATTATACATTTAGACTAAAGCCCCCGGTCCTTGAGTCCGGCCACAAGCTGAACATAAAATTCGCGCACGTCAAAGCCGGGGATGTTTTCCCTGTTCAAGTCTATCATATCACCGTGAGAAATGCCCCTCTTGCCGGGAGCCTTCAGGCAGGTGTAGCTTTCGCCCCAGACAAAGGACTTTTCCGAAACGAGGCCGTCGTTCGGCCCGTCAAAGTATCTGACCAGATTATAGGTGAAATTCAGGGGGAAGCGTCCGCCGGAAGCCTTGTTGAGCCGAGAGCCAACGCTCTGACAGAAAATCCCCTCCGGAAGCGGAGCCTCAGCCGACGCGGCTCTGGCGCTGGCAGTCAGATCCCGAACGGCGGCCTCGAAATCGGAGTCCTTCTCCCCCAGTCCGGCAAGAGCGGCGTCATAGGCGGCGGCAATTTTTTTGAGAGCCTTATCCGGTATTTTTTCCAGCAGATAGTCGGCAAACTCACAGCCGCGATGGGGCGTGTTGACCGTGGTTATAGAGGCGATATATTGCGCCGCGCCGAAGCTCTCCGCCGCACATATGGCGTCAAGCCCGCCTTTGGAATGGGCGATAACGTTCACCTTGCCGTCTCCGGCCACCTCTTTTATCCTCTCAGCCAGCTCCCGTCCGCAGTCATTGACCGAGGCCGCCGACCGCTGATCGCCGTAAAAAAGCCTGGCTCCATTTTTCTCCAGCTCCGCCGGTATCCGGCCCCAATAATTTAAGAGTCTCTAAAAAACACCCCGTGAACCAACAATATAGGATATTTAGTAGCGCATATTCTCTCAGCCCCGCGCCTTTCGTTAAGGCGTATTTTTTCCGTTTCAGTCTCCACCTCGGCTGATACGGTCCTTATGATGACGCCCAGCATAAACAGATGCGCAACCGGTATGAGTCCGCATATCAACCCCGCCGTCCGCAGTCTTATACCTAACTGTACAGACGAGCAGTAAACGGTTATCATGCCGTTCCAAAAGATCAGCGTCTCAACCAGGACGCACGCCAGCGCCCCTATGAGCCATTGCCGCCAGCCCTCCGGCCGCGAAATAAGGCCCGCCAGTTGAATAGCCGCCGAAAAGGGCAGGGACAGTGCGAAGGTCTTGAGACAAAGCTCACCGTGACCGCAGAATTTCAGCCTCGGCCCCGGCAGCCGCCGAACAAAGAAAGGCAGGACATTGGTGACGGCAAGGCCAAGGATAAACGCCCACAGGGGCAGAACGCCCCTAAAAGGCCCCGGAGAAAAGGAATTAGCCAGAATTACCGTGGCCGCGGCATTGAAAAGTATAAAAATTATTTGCGTCGCTTTTTTCACTGGTTTTGCCTCCCGCTGTTCAGATACAGTAATTATAGCACAGCTCGGCGAAAAAAACAAGTCGACGCGCTTTTTTTGCGTAAACGGCGGTTTATTGACAAAAAAGCTTTAATGTGGTATCATTATTTTAATGGAAGTGATGAGATGAACGAGCTTTACATAACCGAAATATCGCTGACGGAAAAGGGCGTTGGCTACCCATTCAGCATACCGGCTATCGGCAGTCTGGGAACGCTGGAGCTAACCTCAAACGTGACCTTTTTTGTCGGAGCCAACGGCAGCGGCAAATCCACCCTGCTGGAGGCCATCGCCGTGGCGTGGGGCTTCAACCCCGAGGGCGGATCGCGGAACATGAGCTTTTCAACCTATGAGAGCCACAGCGCCCTTCACCGCTGCCTTAAGCTGGCGAAGGGGCCGCGTCGGCCAAGGGACGGCTATTTTCTTCGGGCCGAGAGCTACTACAACGTGGCCAGCCACATAGAGGAGCTGGACGCCCAGCCCGCATTTGCCCCAAAGATCAAGCTGTCTTACGGCGGCAGTCTCCACGAAAAGTCCCACGGCGAGTCCTTCGCCGCCCTGCTCAACAACCGTCTCGGCGGCAGGGGGCTGTATCTGTTTGACGAGCCGGAGGCGGCTCTTTCAGTCAATGCGCAGCTCAACGCTCTGGCCCGAATAAGGGAACTGGCGAAGGAGCAGTCCCAGTTTATAATCGCCACCCACTCCCCTATTCTGCTGGCCTATCCAGGCGCGGAGATACTGTCCTTCGACGGCGGAAAAATAAAGTCCTCGGCCTATGAGGAGACGGACATTTACCGGGTGTATAAGTATTTTCTGAACAACCGGGAGAAGATGCTGTCGGAGCTGGGATTTGACTATGGAAATTAGAGCCTTTGCTCTCGCTGGGGCAACCCGGCGTCGTCGCAAAGGGTGACTTCGCTCCAAATTTTTTGTAAAAAAATTTGGAGCGCGTGCCCTTGCTCCTCCTTTCCCACAAGCAACTCCGTTGCTTGCGGGGCCATTACTTATGTTATTCTGCGAAGCTGCATAAGAATAGTAGATTGACATTTAAAGTTCGGGTCCAGCGTCACGCTGGCGGGCGCTTGCGCTTACGAAAAATCAATAGATTGATTTTTCTACCCCGATTAAGGTATAAAATCTCGGGTACACGCCCCGAGATTTTATGTTTTTTATCGAAAGGGAGTTCCCTTTCGAGCTTTCCCCATAGTGCATGGGGTTTGTCAGTAGTCTAAAGGCCCGCCGTAAGGCGGGCCTCAGACTATGTTCTTTATAATTGCATAATTGTAAACTCAAAATCATTCGTCACCATCGGTGGCGGCGTTGCCTATCAGAAATACTATGGCGCCAACGACCGTGAAAGCCGCCGCTGTGATCACCACGGTAGCGGTGAAGAATGTAAAGTAATTATTCAGCACCGTCTGAAGGAAGCCGGAAGCCACAGCGTAAGAGGGCCGAAGCAATATTCCGCCCACTACTACCGCGATGCCGCTGAGTATGAACGACCAGCCTATGGGTATATGAGCCGATCCGCGCCCCAACAGGCAGAGCAGCACAATGAACAAAATATTGATGAGCAGCAGACCCCCAAGCACCTGGAGAGACAGCAGCCGCTTGGTATAGGGGACGTACTTTCTCAGCTCGGTCTGGCTCAAAGCCCGCAGCGACAGGCCATCCAGCTTGCCGCTGGCGTCAAAATACGCCGCGATGTTGTTATAGTCGGCTTCGGTCAGGACAATGCCGGTAAGGTTGCGCACAAGGGTGGCGCCGTTCTTGACCACGGCGGCAATATCGGCGCCGGTGACGGGGGTATACGGCTTGTCCAAAAGCAGGTAATCCTTGGCGCTGCGGAGCTGGCGGCTAAGGAAGGACTCCATATCGGAGCTTTTGAGACCTTTTAATATCTCATCATAGGTGACGGCCACTTGAGAATTATCCCTTATAAGATCCACAAGGGCGGCGCGGCTGGAGCTGACAGTCATGCCGAAAGTCTCGCTGAGGGCCGGATAGTTGGGCGTTTCAATGGGTATCTCCGCCACGTCCATATTGCTGACAGCCATACTGATGGCATAGCGGCTGGTAGCCAGCTGCACGGAAAGCACCGATATAAATCCGGCCATTGTCCCGATCATTATAATGAAAATCAGGAAGCTGGCAATGCCCGCGGCCACCTTTTGGCCGGTGGAGAGCCGCTTTTTCTTTTTGCCGCGATTCTTGCGGGCCTCGACCTTTTTCTTCTCCCGACCGCGATTCTTGTCCCTCCGGGCCTGACGTTTTTTCTCCTTTTCCAGATCGACGTTGGGAATATTCATGGGCTTGGGCGCAAATTCGCTTAGCAGATTCGCGTCGGTACCCTCGGCGGCGGCGTATTCCCCGTTAGACGCCGGAGCTTCCTCCCCGGCAGGTTTCTCGGCGGCAGACTCCTCAACAGTCTCCTCGGCGGCAGACTCCTCGGGAGCTTCCTCCGTTCGGTTCTCCGCCTCGGGCGTTTCCGGCAGCTTGACCTCCATTGTCGGCTCGTCTACCGTTTCTCTCTCCGCCGCGGCGTTCTCCCGGGCCTCATCGGAGGCGTCCCGAACGGCCTCGGGGTTAGTCACATTATCCCCATTTTCAGGTTTATACTTGTTTTTTGACATATCGACACTCCTTTGTGTTTAAGGCTCCCGTATAAATAAGCCATTGCCCCAGAGCTTCCACTTGCCGTTTTCCTTGACGAGAGTCAGCTCTATCTCGTATTCCCTCTCCTTGTCCCGGCCCTTGGCGTCGAGTACTATCTCGGCCTCGGCCACCTTTTTTATATCGTCCATATCCATGCCCATGGAATCGTACATATCAACAAAATTATCTCTTTCGCGTTTTTCCATTACGTCGAAATCGTCCAGCTTCCAACTCAGACGGACGTCGCGCCCCACCCGTTCCTCATAGCTGTCCATATCTGTTTCAAACTGCCACTCATAGATGTCGGCTATATCACTGTCGTCAAGGTTGAACCCTTCCTTCTGAGCGTCGGACACAAGCTCCGCCGCCGCCCAGCCGTCCACGTTTTCCACAGCCTTCACATACTTGCGGATAACGCCTCTATACCCCGTCCTTGAGGAAAGGGTGATAACCAGGACAAGGCAGACTGTGACCGCCGCAAGAACGCCTATTATTACGGACAGCCTTCGGCGTCTGTTCCTTTTCGGGCCGCCGAGGCCGCGCTTGGCCAATGACCGGCTCCCGGAGGCCGCGTGATCTGGGTTCGGAGCGCCGCATCTTTCGCAAAAGCTGGCGGTCTCATCCAACGGATTGCCGCAGTTTGTACAGAATTTTGTCATAGCATCTCCTCCTTTGTTACTTTCTCAAGCTACACAAGCCCTTATCATATTATATATGTTTTTCCGTGATTTGTCAAGGAAATTTTACCGCGCAGAAAATTGCGGCGGTATTCTGGCGGCATCGCCTTAAAATCTAAAGTAAATGAAGGGGTCAAACGAGGAGCTGACGATGGCGGCCAGGCTCAGGGCCATCAGCAGCAGACAGCAAAGGTTCAACGCCGCCTCCGGTACGCGGACGCGCTTTTTCAGCTCGCGTACCACCGGAAAAGCCAGGACAAGGGCCAGCGGCAGATACAGGGCGGCGTTCGCCACCGAGGAATCGGCCATGACCAGCGCGGTAAAATCGGTGGGCCGGTATACGAACATGGAAGCCAAAACCTTTGCCAATCGGCGAAGGTCCGTTATATTAAAGATGACCCAGCTCACGTTTACCGCGGCGAAGGTGTAAAGCCAGCCGAAAAGCCCCGGAAGCCTGGACAGGAATCTTCCGCAGAGCTTTTCCGCCGCCAGCAAGACCGCGAAGTACAGCCCCCATATGATGAAGTTCCAATCCGCCCCGTGCCACAGTCCCGTCAGGCCCCATACCACCAGCAGGTTCCTGAGCCACTTTAGCCGGGTGGTTCTGCTGCCGCCCAGAGGGATGTATATGTAGTCCCTGAACCACCTGGACAGGGAGATGTGCCAACGCCGCCAAAATTCGGTGATCGACCGGGAGACGTAGGGGTAGTCGAAATTTTCGGGGAAACTGAACCCGAATATCCGCCCAAGGCCGATAGCCATATCGCTGTAACCGGAAAAGTCGTAATATATCTGCATGGTATAGGCCAGCGCCGCCAGCCAGTACGCCAGGGCGCCGACGCCGGAGGACGAGGAGTAAATGACCTCGGCCACCTGAGCGACCTTGTTGGCGACAATCACTTTTTTAGCCAGTCCGACTGTGAATCGCCGCCAGCCGGAGGCCGCCGCTGACAGGCTCTCGCTTCGCCGGGACAGCTCTATCTCCACCGTTTTGTACCGGACTATGGGGCCGGCTATGAGCTGGGGGAACAGAGACACGTAAAGCAGGAGCTTGAGAGGGTTTTTCTGAAGGGCTATCTCGCCCCGGTACAGGTCTATGACGTAAGACAGTATTTGGAAGGTATAAAAGCTTATGCCTATGGGAAGAACAATTTCATGCAGCCCAAAATCTATCCCCGTCAGCTTTTCGGCCTCCCGCGCCAGAAAGCCGAGGTACTTGAACACCGCCAGATTGGCGGTCAGGAGCACGACCGTGACCGCGAAGATCGGCTTTTTCGCCTTTGGGAAGCGGCACATTCCAAGCCCGCCCAGATAAGCGGCGAAAGCCGCGGCTATTATAAGGAGGACATTTTTCGGTTCACCCCAGGCGTAAAACAGCAGCGAAAAGGCCAGCAGAACAAAGTTCCGCCAGCCGCGGTTTCCGCACAGGAAATAGGCCCCCGTGCATAGAGGCAGGAAAAATACCAGAAAGGTCATGCTGCTAAAAACCATTTGTAGCCTCCAAGTCAGTTAAGGCAACGCCGCAAAATTGGCGCGGGGTCAGATACCTTAATCCAGAGTTATTTCATCAGAGAGGTAGAAGCCAATGCTGCCGATAAGCAGCGCCTTGTCTATGCCGTTGCTTTGGATGTAGTCCCAGGCGTCAAATTCTTTTCCGGTCTGCGCCTGATAGTAGCGCAGATCGACCGCAAACGTCCGTCCAAATCCAGAGGCAAGGAGCTTGAGTATGGCGTTGTCGTGGGATTCGCCCAGAATCAGCAGGTTTTCCCCGCCGCTTCCGGTGTCAAAGACGATCTCCCCATAGTCGGCTCCGTAAAAGCCGCCGTAAGTGAGTTCCTCGGGGCCGCCGCCAGCAAAATACTCCTCCTGCGCGCCGTAGTCTCCGGCGGGAACGCCGTTGACGGCGACGGTCATGGGCGGAAAGTCGAACCGATAGGCCGTGAACTCCTCGGAGCGCACGCCTTTGCCGCCGCTTTCAATGGCCTTGGAGCCGCTCAGACGCTTGTCCAGCGTGACCTGCCCGGCAGGGGTCAGGGCATTTCCGCCGCCAAGAAGCTCCAGCACGTCCAGATAGCCCCGGTAAGAACCCTTGTAGTTCCAGTGGTGGTCGGTACGGTAGAACAGGCGGGCATAGTCCTCAAAGCTGTTGATCTCAAGCGCCGCCTTATGGGAGTCCGGCAGATTCAGCGCGCCGGTCAGGTATTCGCGCGCCCCCGCCTTTTCGCCAGTCTCAAAGTTTATATCGGTATCCTTTTCTATGTAGTAGACATAGACCGGTATCTGCGGGTGCGCGGCGGCAAAGCTGTTTATGGCCGCCGCCTTTTTGTCGAGCTGGGGCCGCATATCCTCCAGACGGCGGGTATCGTAAACCAGATAATCCCCCCCAAAAATGCTGACGGTATCGCATAGGCGTATGTACCTGTCCCTTTGGGAGGAGTAAAGTCCGGAAAGCAGCCCGTCCCTCACCCGGGAGGAAACGAGGTTGACGGCGCTCCTGGCCCGGCCCGAAAACAGGGCCTGATCAGACAAAGCGTCCTCCACCCCGTCTTGGAAGCTGCCATCCAGCAATGACGCCGCCGTAGGGCGGGAGAGCCTGTTGGCGTAGCGGTTTTCCTCGGAGCTTATCTCCTTGGGGAAAAAGGCCGCGCGGGCCAGGCAAGCTGTCAGGAACAGCCATATGCAGCCCAAAAACAGGGCGTTTACCCAGTTATTTCCTTTGTGCAACAGACTCACCCTCAATCAGTACGGCCTTTATTTGTATTCCAGCTCGGGATTTTTGACGCTGACCCTCATACCCTCGTCCACAGAGCTGGTGATGAAAGCGTTTGCTCCGATGGTTGCGCCCTTTTCGATGACGGTGTCCCCGCCAAGGATGGTGGTGCCGGAGTAGATGGTCACATTGTCGCCAATGGTGGGGTGGCGCTTTATGCCCTTGAGCTGCTGGCCCTTTCTCGTGGACAAGGCTCCAAGGGTCACGCCCTGATATATCTTCACGTTGTCCCCTATCTGCGTAGTCTCGCCGATAACTATGCCCGTGCCGTGGTCGATGAAAAAGCTCCGGCCGATCTTCGCCCCCGGGTGTATGTCTATGCCGGTGACGCTGTGGGCGTACTCGGTGAGGATGCGGGGGATCATAGGCACCTCCAGCAGCCAAAGCTCGTGGGCCACGCGGTAAACCGTAACGGCGAAAAGTCCCGGGTAAGAGAAAATTATTTCCTCGATGCTGTAGGCCGCCGGATCGCCGTTATAGGCCGCCTGGACGTCGTAATACAGATACTCCCTCAGTTCAGGCAGCTTTTCCATAAATTTGTAGACTATATCCTCGGCCTTTTTGTCGGCTGCGCTGCGGCTGCAGTCGCCGCACAGCTCGCAGTTGCCGAAGGCCCGGGCGACCTGTTTTTTCAAGTTGTACTGGATGAACTCTAACCTTTCGCCCACCAGGAACCTCAGATATTCGCTGCGCACCCGGTTCTGGTCAAAAAAGCCGGGAAAGAGAATCTTTCTCAATTCCTCCATAACGTCGATGAGGACATTTTTGTTCAGCATATTGTCGGCGTCCAGCCGGACAGTAAGCTCGTGCTTCTTGTAGCTGTCCAGCATAACGTCAACAAGATTTTCGGTATCGTATTTTTCCATAAGGCAAACCTCCCGCTGGTAATATCGCGTCTGTATATATTATGCTCAGACTGAATGTATGGCGCAAAATCACCGTGACTTTATTATACAACAACGGTATAAAATTGTCAAGAACTTATGCGATTCTTTAACACAATGACATAATAAAGCATTGTTAATTTGCATTTTCATCGCATTTATTTTATGTCGAAAAAAGTGTACAATATAATAGAGGTGAAGTAAGTATGCAGCTCAACAACGACACATTTGGCAGGGTCGTTAAGGAGGCTCGTATTGCCGCCAATCTCACAAGGGAAGAATTTTCTGAGAAAATTGGAAAATCGCCGCGTTACATAGCAGCGTTGGAAAACGAAGGACAGACTCCCAGTTATGAAACGTTATGTACCATCATTACGGTGCTTGGCATTGACCCGAACGTGATTTTTTATCCCGATGACCCCGCTAAGACGGAGGAGGTCGATCGCGTGACTCGGCTGGTAAAGCGCTGCGACGAGCGTCAGCTCGCCGTTGTAGCCGCCATGCTTGAGGCTCTTTTGAGCTAATGAGGCAACTGCGTAGCCCTTACCTTAATTCCGCAATATGACGCGGACCTGACAGAACGGTAGAACCCGGGCGGTTCTACCGTTCTGTCGTTTAGAGCGCTGACCTTTGTCATCGCTCTCCCATGGGGGAATTTTATTTGCCAGGGGTAAATCCCCGCCAATGTCTGTACTCCCTCTCCAATTCATAGTCTCTCAGCTCCAGCGCGTTATCCCTCGTCCGACCGGCGCTTTGGGTCAATACTGGAAGCTCGGCTAAAACCTCGCTGGTTCTAAGCTCCTTAACTTTTATCTCCGGAATTTCAAAATCCTTTTTCATAATATCGCTCCTCCTTATCATAGCTCGGGGATGAAGTCCTGAACCGCGTTCCCGCCGTCAAACTCCAGCTCCTCAATGAGAGTTTCCACAAACTCGATGTTCACGCTGTCAACCGACAAAGTCACCGCTTCGGAGGGAACAACGTCGCCGTCCACTATTTCGCCGGAAAGGGTAACACTGTCCTCGCCCACGGTAAGCACGGCGTATACCTTGCCTTCCTGTCCGCCGTTCACCGTCTTTTCACTGGCTCCGACGTAAAGGCTGCCACCGTTGACGGTAAAGCCAATTCCAAGTTTGTACGCCACATCCTTTATTTTGATCTCGTTGCCTTCCTTGGTCATGATAAGGCTGGCTTCATCGGTCAATTCCGGCCCGAACGCCACGCCGCCCTTTGCTATAACGTCATTTGCCTTGGCCACCATGACGGGATTTACCGTATCAAAAGTGTATCCAAGCTCGGACGAGGCGATGTTTTTCACTACAACGCTGTAAAGGCTGGCGCTGACGCTGCCCAAAACAATGTTCCCCATCTTCGCCGCGGCGGTGTAAATGATATTGGAGCCGTTGCCCGCTGGCGTGAGGCTGACGGTCTTTTTGCCGTTCATATCGGAGATCAGCTTCTCGTAGCCGTTGTCCTCACGGGTGATCTCGATAGCGGCCCCGGCGGGCAGGCCGTCTCCAAATTCAAAGTCGATGGTGAGATCGCCGTTCTCAGCCCGGCCAAGGTAAGCGTTCGCTTCCACAAATCTGTCCCGTTCCGCGATCTCGTCCCCGGTCAGGGCGACCCCATAGATCTTGAAGTAGTCGATAGTTCCGTACCAACTGAAATCGTCCCAGGGCGAAAGCCCGATATAGCTCGCGAAAGTTCCGTTGCTGTTATTTTTCACATCTCCGGGAGTGAAGTCAATGACGACTTCTTCCCCGGACACATCTTCCCCGTTGATATAGAGCTTCACGGCTCCCATTCCGCCGCCGTCATACTTAAAGGTCGCGCTAAGGTTCACAAACTCCTGATCCGCGGCGGCTCTCTTATGACCGTTGTTGGATTGAAGGACTTTCACTGTCCCGTCTGTTCCATCCGCCGAAGCCTCAAAGCGGTAAGCGCTCTGGTCGCTTCCGTTTTGTCCGCCGTCAATGACCGAAAAAGATTTGTTGCGGGCGGTACCTTTCGCTTCCTCCTCGTGCATCGAGAAAAGGAACTCGTTGCGGACGGCTTCCTTTTTAAGGCGGGCTGAAATAGTAAAGCCGCCGCTCTCAGCCGCGGATATTATGTCCTCAGTCGCGCCGTCGGGGAGCTTGATATACCTCCGGTCAGCCTTTGGATTGCCGCCGGCCGCTCCGTGCAGCTCGATGGCGCCGCCCCTGTAGGTTGGCTCGCCGCCCACAAACTCACCGTCGTAACCGTTTGCCGTGCTGTCGCCAGTGTCGCCTTCAAACTCGTAATCCGCTATGAGCAGTCCCTCCACGGCGTCGGCAACCGTCACCTTCACGTTGACCGCAGTATCCGGAAATTCGTCGAGGAAGCCGGTTACGGTATATCCAGAGGCCACATCCTCTTTTTGCGGCACATGATCGGCGTTAGTCCAGTTGACCTTGAGATTTTTGAACTGACTGCCGCTCTGGCCCACAGCGTCAATAGAGGCGGGTACCACAGGAGGCACGCCCACTCTGGCGCGACGGGCAAGCTCTATGGGGCCGGTCACTACATCCCTCTTGTATGTAAGCTCGAGTTCGTTTGTCTCGCTCAGCCACTCTATATCACTGTTGCCCGAAACGTACACATAACTGTTTCCGCCGTACTGGAGTACTTTCGTAATGTCATACGAATATGAGCCGCCGACGAATAAGCCGTCTACAGTCTCGGTCGTTATCAGGTTCCCGCTTTCATCCTTAAAACGGACAGTCACAGAGGCCGGAATGTTTTCTACCTGGCAAAAAGTTACATTGTCGATAAGGCTGCCCGGCGAATCGCAGAAATAGTACGCGTCGAACTCAAAATATTTCGCTTCCTCCGGGGCGGTCACTACGCCTTCAAAGGTGTGCCAGCCGCCCGCATGAGGAGCGGCAAAATTTCTGCCGTTGGCGGTTTCTCTCACATCTGACGCTGTGACGGAGCTGACCGACGACTGGGCGCCGGGGACAATATAAACCGTTCCGTCGATATAATCGTCGTACCTGCCAATGGACTTACACTTCAGGCCCTTGCTTGTAAAAGCGTAATTCATAAACAGCCCTGATCTGGAGGTCTGGAAAACGTCCATGGCATAGTAATACGTTTTGCCGGCGCTTATCTCCACAGTTTTTTGGAAGGAGCTTGAGCCGCCTATCCCGCTCACGCCTCTGCCGCCATATATGCCTGACGGCCCTTGAAGGACCTTGTCGCCGCGGCCATAGGGATAACCGTCTATTATGTTGAATTCGCTGTTTTCAGCCACGTTGTCAGTTTTTCCGTTTTCAAAATCGCCGTTTGTGATTTTGTTGTACGACGAACCTTCCCCTACAAGCCTCATGTATTTTTTCAAGGGAATGTATACCGTGTTATCGCTGGCCGCCACAGTGACCGTCGGCGGAGCGTCTACGGCGTAAAGCACGCCCGTTTTTTCACTGGCAAAGAGTTCGTGCGGGGCAG
>CANQKL010000005.1 GCA_947624455.1 uncultured Clostridia bacterium | reverse complement strand
ATCAGAACAAGCGATGCAACGCTTGTTCCGACGCTGTTCTGCACGATTTTTTTGGACAGCCCCGTGTCTCCAAGTTACATAGTGAGTTTTTTACGGCTCTTTCGCGCCAATTATAATCATTTTTACACCGCCGCTCGGGCGGGGTTAAAATTTTATCCAAACTTATGGACATTCGAGGTTTTTTATGGTATAATTATAAGAAATGTTCAGGAAGGGAGGCATTGCGATGAAATGGCTGTATACATATTTCCGGCCATATAAGGCCCGCATTGCGCTGGAATTGTTTATAAAGACCATAGCGACTCTTATGGATCTGTGTATACCGTGGATCCTGGGCCATATTATAGACGTTGTTATACCGACGCGCAGCGCTTGGCTCATAGTGTTCTGGGGCGCTTTGATGATAATATGTTCCGTGGTCTGCGTCGCGGGGAATATTTCAGCCAACCGCCTGGCTTCGTCCATCGCACGCGACACCACAAAGACTGTCCGTCACGATCTGTTCGCAAAAATAATGTCTCTCTCCTCACGGCGGACAGACAGCTTTACCGCCGCGTCTCTGGTATCCAGAATAACCGATGACACCTACAACTTAAACAACATGACCGGACGTCTTTTAAGGCTGGGGATAAGGGCGCCTATCCTTCTCCTTGGGGGCATGGCTATAACTCTTTCAATGGACGCGCCTCTGGCCCTGGTATGGATAGCGGTGCTGCCACTTGTAATAGGCATATTTATAGCCGTATCCGTCCACGGCGTGCCGCTGTTTTCCCGGCTCCAGGCCTCGGTAGACGCCATGGTTCAGGTCATACGCGAAAACATTACCGGCGTCAGGGTGATCAAAGCCCTTTCCCGAACCGAATATGAAACGCGGCGTTTTTCCAAAATAAACGATGAAGTCTCCGCCAACGAGGAAAAAGCTAATGTGTCCATGGGTTTGACAAATCCGGCTATCAATATGCTGCTGAACATCGCTCTGTCAACGGTGATTTTTGTCGGCGCGTACCGTGTTAACGGCGGAAAAACCGGCGTGGGCACAATTGTGGCTTTCACCTCATATTTTGCTGTGATACTTAACGCGGTTCTCGGCATAACCAGGATCTTTGTGACTATGAGCAGAGCGGCAGCCTCGGCCAAGCGCGTGGGCGAGGTGCTATATGACAAGGCCGATCTTCCGATAATCGAAACTGACGAATTGTGCCAGGACTTTATCTGCTTCAAAAACGTTAGCTTTTCATACAACAAAAGAGAAAACGACTTGAGCGATATCCGCTTCAGCCTTAACAGGGGCGAAACATTGGGTATAATCGGGCCCACGGGTTCGGGAAAGACCACGCTGATAAATCTTTTGATGCGCTTTTATGACCCAGACAAGGGGGAAATTTTTATTGACGGCAGAGATGTGCGCAGTCTTGACTACGGCGAGCTGCGCCGTAAATTTGGAGTTGTGTTCCAGAACGACATACTCTTTGCCGACAGCGTGAGAAACAACATAGACTTCGGCCGCGGGCTGTCGGAAGCGGATATAGCTCTGGCTCTGCGGTGTGCCCAGGCCGAGGACTTTGTCAACAAACTGCCCCACGGACTTGACTCTGTCCTCAATCCCAAAGGCAACGACCTGTCCGGCGGGCAAAAGCAGCGTCTGCTCATTGCGCGGGCCTTGGCGGCAAAGCCAGAAATACTGGTGCTGGATGATTCGTCCTCGGCTCTGGATTACAGTACCGACGCGGCGCTGCGTCAGGCGCTCCGAGCCAATTTTTTCGGCTCCGTCATCACCATCGCCCAGCGCGTAAGCTCCGTGAGAGATATGGACAGGATCATTTTCCTGGACAACGGAGTAATCAAAGGTTTCGGCAGCCACGAGGAACTAATGGCCAGCTGCGATATGTATCGAGAGACAGCCGAGCTTCAGATGGGGAGGGAAGAAAATGCCGCTGAGTGACAAAACCGAAAGGCCAAGAGATATAAGATATGTATTAAAAAGGCTTTGGTCTTACCTTATGAAGTACAAGCTGTGGCTGCTGGCCGCACTGGCGCTCAACGCCTTGGGGAACCTGTTCTCCCTTATCGGGCCTGTGCTTTCCGGCGCGGCTATCGACGCCATAAACCCGGGCGGCACGGACTTTGCCGCCGTGGGAAAATATGTGATAATGATGATAGTTTTTTACGTGCTGTCCTCGGCGATGTCCTATCTTCTTTCAGCACTTATGATACACATTGGGAGAAAAATAACCTACGCCATGCGTCAGGACGCTTTTGACTCTCTGGCGTCGCTGCCGGTCAATTATTTTGACCAAAGCTATGCCGGTTCTATCATAAGCAAGCTTTCATACGACATAGACACGGTCAACACGTCCCTGTCCTCAGATCTTATACAGATTTTTACCAGCGCGATAACCATTGTCGGCGCTTTTGTGATGATGCTGACCATATCGCCTATAATGGTATCCGTTTTTGTTGTGACTATCCCCCTTTCGGTCATGGTCACCGGCTACATAACAAAAAAGGTGCATCCCCTTTTTAAACGCCGATCCGCGGCCGGGGCGATGAGGACGAGGCGGAAAAAATTCTCGGCAATGTTTTTTCACTGTTGGTCATTTCCTCGGCGGCGATTTTTGCGTTCAGCTATCTTCTGCGCAGGCCCATACTGTTTTTGTTTGGGGCCAGCGAAAAATCCTTTGCCTACGCCGATCCGTATTTGCGCATATATTTATTGGGTACGGCTTTTTCCATGCTGTCGACCGGGCTGAACGGCTATATAAACGCTCAGGGCTTTCCCAAAACTGGAATGTTGACAACCGTTATTGGAGCAATAATCAATATCATACTTGACCCTATTTTTATTTTCGCTTTTAAAATGGGAGTTCAGGGAGCGGCCCTGGCTACTGTAATAAGCCAAGGCGCCTCCGCCGCATGGGTACTCAGATTTCTCACCGGCAAAAAAGCCATTTTAAAGCTGCGGATGAGTAAAATATCCATCCAGTCCAAA
The DNA here is from genome assembly GCA_947624455.1 of uncultured Clostridia bacterium. Lineage (GTDB taxonomy): Bacteria > Bacillota > Clostridia > UMGS1883 > UMGS1883 > JAFLUQ01. The sequence goes on along the minus strand of CANQKL010000005.1, from coordinate 20,434 downwards.
CGTACCGGCAAAATAATGGTTTTGGGGCTTCCGGGCTTCGTCATGCAGGGGACTAACAGCCTGGTACAAATAGTCTGCAACAATCAGCTCCAGGTCTATGGCGGCGAGCTTTACGTGGAAATATTTACGATAATCAATTCCGTAAGGGACGTGCTTTCTCTGCCCATAAACGGCATCAGCTCCGGGGCGCAGCCTGTTTTAGGCTTCAACTACGGCGCGCGGGAGTACGGACGGGTAAAGGAGGGCATACGCTTCACCGCTATGCTCGGCATAGTTTACACTGTGCTTGCTTGGCTGGTGGTAATGCTAATACCGCGAATAATGATCGGTATATTTTCAGACGACGCGCTTACTATCGAAACAGGCGCGAAAATGCTTAATATCTACTTCTTTGGCTTTTTCTTTATGGCCTTTCAATTCGTGGGCCAGAGCAGCTTTCAATCGCTTGGCAAGGCGAAACAGGCGATCTTCTTTTCCCTGCTCCGGAAGGCAATAATAGTTGTGCCGCTGACCGTGATGCTGCCCGCGCTGGGCTTTGGAGTTAAAGGAGTGTTTCTCGCGGAACCTATTTCTAACGCTATTGGAGGACTGGCTTGTTTTTTAACGATGTGGCTGACCATTTACCGCAAGCTGTGATCGCGGACGCTCATTCCCAAAATGTAAGTTAGTATCTTTATTGTGCGTACTTGAATATTTATTCCCCATATGGTAGAATATCTTTGTGGATTTTTGCTCACGGTAAAAATCAAGGCTTTAAATTGGCCAAAAAAATTGTAAAGGAGATAATACAGTGAAAAAAGACTTTGGAGTACAGCCCTACCTCTTCCCCATGCCCACCTATATGATAGGCACATATAACGAGGATGAAAGCGTAGACGTAATGATGATGGCCTGGGGCGGCATTTGTGCCGAGGACATGGTGGCCCTTAATCTTGAAGCGGCTCACAAAACAGTGGCAAATATCAAGGCCAGAGGCGCGTTCACACTTGCGATACCCGGAATAGATACCATTGAGGAGTCCGACTTCTTCGGCATCGCCAGCTCCAACAAAATGGCGGATAAATTTGAGCGCACAAGTCTCCACGCCGTAAAGAGCAGCCGTGTAGACGCTCCGGTGATTGAGGAATATCCCCTTACTCTGGAGTGTTCCCTTGAAAAAATCGAGGATGAACCCTATGGGCTTCGTATCTTGGGACGGATAGTCAATGTGCTGGCCGATGATAAGGTTTTGGACGAAAAGGGGAAAATCGATCCGGCGAAGCTCAACGCTTTTGCTTTTGACCAGATGCAAAACGGATACTATGCCATTGGCGAAAAGGTTGGTCAGGCCTGGAACAGCGGAGCTGGCCTAATGAAGCGGGATTAGTATAAAACCACGGTCACATGGAAGGATATCGACAGAGAAATTATAGAAACTTAACTTTACAGACTTGAAGCAAAACCAGCTCGCCGTTGTGGCGAGCTGGTTTTAGTATTGATTAGCGTACTCTATTACATACGTATATGCGATTTACCAGGCGGAACCGCCGCCTCCCCCGCCTCCGCCGCCGGAAAAGCCGCCGCCACGGAAACCTCCGCCAAAGCTGCCGGAAGAATTCTTAACGGCTCTTTGGGAATAAACCTTGTTCAAGCCCGAATACGTCTTTACGACAGACTGTGTCATATACAAAGGGGTAAAGGGATATCCGCCGTAATACCCATGGTACCAGCTTGGCGGCTCTTTTATAAGGCCCTCGAACTTTTTGGCCCAAACATCAGTTACTCCAAGTACAAACGCAAAGGGCAGGGTGTCAAAAAAGTATGACGGATTTTCCTCGACAAGAGCCTCAAGCTTATCTTTTTCCGCTGTGAGCAAAAAGTCGCGGAAACCCTGGCAGCGGCCTATGATATTTGTAGCGTAATCCGTTCGTCGGCGTATAAGGGCCGCAAAAAACCCTCCAATTATCGAAAATCCAACTATAGCCAAGCAGCGGAGCTGGCTGGCGAAAAATCTTGCCTCCATAAGGCGGGATGCCAACAGTCCGCTTCCAATTCCCGCAAGGAATACCAGGGCGGCCGGAAGGATCTTTCCGCCGTTCCTTCGCTGTATCAAAGCAAAGGTGAGAGCATATACGATAACTGTTGGAATCAGTCCAAAAATTCCGAAAAATTCAATTTCCGAGGCCGCCAATATTCCATAAAGCAAAGGCGGCAACAAGCAAAGCGCCATCTGAATCATCGACGCCTTGGCGTTAACGCTCTGTTCGAGCGCCCTATCCCCCCTGAAACACTCCACAGCGTTCACGGTCACTGACTGAGCCTCGTCAAAGTAATCATTTTCTATCTGCTTACTGGTGACAGTGTCGCCGCTGGCAAACAGAGCTTTAAAGGCGCGCTGTTCATATTCGGGCCGCTCGGGACCCATGTCGCGCATTTTTTTCAGTTCAAAGGATTTGTCCTCGTTTTCACTGTAGCTCATATAGCCGCGGGAGGCCCAAAAGAAGATCATGGCTGAAATGGACGAGACGTCCACTTTGTTGTTCACTATATACGACATTTCCGCCGGATTCATTTCGTCGGGAGAATAAAATTCCACTGTGGGAACAATACGGTCGTCCTTACCGATTTTCAGCCAACGTATAAAGGCCAGCACGGCCATCAAAGCCGAAAGAGCGATCAGCGCCAGCATGAGTATATCCCTTTTCGGAGCAAGGCTCCGTGGAGCCGAGGCAAAAGTCCCCTCTGGCAGCTCCACATAGAAGGTCAGTCCCTCGCCGCTATTCAAGTATACGTTATCAAGCGTGATCGTATTGCCGTTGACAACGGCGCCGGTCATTTTCTCGCCGCTGCCGTATCCGCCCCTGTACACAGTCAGGGATTTAACGCTGTCAACGGGCAGTACGATCTTAACCGACGCGGACTTAACAGGCGTATCCCACTCTGTACCGATCGGCGTGACATAGACTATGTCATTCTCTTTATCTCTGTCGCGGGCGTAGACCATATCGTACTCCAGGATATAGCTTTTCGGGCCTCTAACATATCTGTCAATATCGCCTATCCTGACTCCGAGTACGTTGTCCCCGCGTTCCAATTTGAACGGGTCGCCGTCCACTCTGACATTGTCTATGATATACGGCTCTTGACTGCTGCTGAGAGGTATCTCGCGAAGCAAGCCGTGACTCTCTCTTGTATAGTCTAAGTCCAGCTCCTCCCTGACATGATGAACTCTCGCCTCATCAACTGTAATTTCGACGCTATAGTTGTCAATCGAAAAGGACTCGTAAGCCTGGGCGGGGACCGCCGCAAGCATTACGGCGGCCAGACAGACTAAAAGCTTAGAACTTGACTTGAACATTTTCTCTTTCCGCCTCGTTTGCCACGGAGAAATACGGCTTCTGCTCAAAGTGGAACAGTCCGGCTACGATATTACTGGGAACTGTAATGCACTTTTCGTTATACTGGCGGACAACGCCATTGTAATACTTTCGAGCGTTGGCTATATCCTCTTCGACCTTCTGAAGCTGGTTTTGAAGATTGAGGAACTGTGTATCCGCCTTCAACTCAGGATAGGCTTCGCTGAGGGCAAAAAGCTTGTTCAACGCGCCGGAAAGGGCGTTTTCATTTTCAAGCCGGGCGTCTCCCTGAGCGGAAATGGCGCTGTTCCTCGCGTTTACAACCGCTTCAAGAGTTTCTCTTTCGTGCTTTGCATAGCCCTTAACTGTCTCGACCAGATTAGGAATGAGGTCGTAGCGTTTTTTAAAGTAAACGTCCATGGTGGAAAATGCCTCGTCCACCTTTATCTTCAATTTGGAAAGGGAATTGTACGCCCCTACAACGGCCAATACAAGAACGACTACTATCGCGATGACAATAATCAACGCAAGCATGATTTATTCCTCCTTATTTCTTATACAATTTTTTATACATGATTTGAATTGTGGATGGCAGCGCCAGGGCTGCCGGTGATTCGGCCTCACAGTTCATTTACGAACTCATATTCCTCGCTCACATTTTCGGCGTTCGATTCCTCAATATCAGTCGAAACAAATTCTATCTCAACCGATTCAAGGCTCAAGGTCAAAGCGCCGTCAGCCGCAGCTACCGTTACAGTTTTATCGGCGTTGATAGTAATGATATGGAACAGGCTTTCACTCAAAGCGTCGACGGGAGTTCCGCTTCCGGCCTTTGTCTTTACTTTGAAGCCGAAACCGTTTTTATAAAGGGCTTCGTCAAGGGTAATTACAGTTTTGTCGTCAACGTTTTCAACAGTGATGAATTTATCGCGGCTGTCGCCAAACTTACCGTCGCCGCCATAAACCGCACCCATAGCGCTAAGCGCCTCAACGGCCTTGTCTATCCGGTTCAGCTTTGCCCCTTCGCTGGTATACTCAGCAAGATTATTCGCAATATCGTCGGCAACGAGCGGTGACAGAGCCGCGGTCACGGAATCAAGAATATATCCGGAATCGGAATCTACAAGGTAAGCCGAATAGGTGAGATTGGCGCTGCTCGGAATGAGAGCGACCACATTTTTGCCTTCCTCGAGCGTAATTGTGTCAACTAATGTATTAGCGATGCCGTCTTTATTGGGGAAGGGACGGTGAGCGTCCTGGGCAACTATCTTCAATGTCTGGCCCGCGTAGGCTCCGTCAGCGGTAATGTTAAGAGTAAGAGTATCGGCTTTTTCGCCGTCGGGTATAAAGCCAAGATTTACGCTGAGGTCAGCGGCCTCGGGAACATCGGTCACGGAAGGAGCGTTGATCTGGATATTTGCCGCCTTGAAGGAACCGTCCTCCTTGCCAGCGTTGCTCACGAGGGCAAGGCAGTCAATATTTCCGGCTTGACGGAAGCTCATTTCATCAGATATTGAAACGTTCCCGTCCTCGTCGGCCACTGTGAGAGTGTATTTTTGATTTGTGACGTCCGCCTGGAAAAGCAGGGTGTATACCTTACCGACCTCGATAGGAGCGACAGCGGGCTGGAGATCATCAGGAGTTCTCGGACAGAAGCCGGAGGAATTGCAAACTATCTGTATACCGGCGTATGCAAAGACATTTTTATTGCCTACGGTGCCGTCGTCGTTTGTAGTTATTATATCCTTATCCATGAAAAGTATCTGCTCGTCAGAATTGCGGTCGAACACTACCTGAAGCTCGGCGGTGAAACCATCCTCTATCTCCTTCGGGAAAGGTACGACAACATCCTTGGTACGGGCCTGGTTATTCTGTACTCTTGAAGCGGTCGTATCCACCAAACCGAAGGTCTTTTCCAAATTTTCGTTTTCGGCGGTAACCGTTACGCCGATAGACTCGCCCTTCTCGTCAACAAGAACGCCTTCCATTCCATCCCAAGCCACGTCAAAGGCTTCGGGTTCAAACTCACCGTTGTCAACAGTTGTCATGACGGAGGATGGCATGAGCGGTTCATAATCACCTACGGAAACGGCGGTCACCTTTTCAGTACCGGTTATTTCGGCTATTTTATCAGCCTCAACATAATAGGTGCCAACGCCTTTTGCAAGGGTGATTTCGCCAGCTCCGTTAGTATAATATGTCTTACCCTTGCGGGCGGATGGGAGCTGTCCCTCATCCACGCTAATCACATCGCCAACCGTACCTTCTCCTTTAAGTACAGTACCCACGGCGCCGTCGTCTGTGCCGTCAATAGACGCAACCACGCTGTAACGAACGTCGGTTTCAAGGTCAGCCAACTCATAGAGGATAAAATTATCCACAATGGGAGCGGAATCGTTGCCAAAATACTCTCCGCCAAAGCCCAGCTTATCATCGGACGAAGTGGTTATCACATACTGCTTACGCAAATACGAGCCGTTTATAACATTTATGTGCATCTGGTCCTCATCGTCAGCATAGTGAGTGCGAGTATATTTCTTATTCCCATCGGGAGTATCCTTGTCGCTCTCAGCGTTTACCGTGTAGAACCAAGTATAGGAGGTAGTCCCCTTAGTACCCATTACGTCAAAGGCGGCATAGTACATTGTGTCTGGCTTTACCTGCCAATGAGTATCCACAAGAGTACCCATTTTACCGTTCACGCCCTTGAGCCAAAGGGCCTTTTCGCCGTGACTGACTTTACCGGGATCGTCCACGATCTCAAATTCCCCAGGGACATCTGACATGGGGACGTCCTGAGTCACAGTCCAGCCTTCAAGGCCGTCCTCAAAGCTGGGGTTGGATATCATATTCCCACCAACAACGTTTTTGTACAGCTTTGCCGTAACGTCATACTCGTTTTCCCCGCCTTGCAGGGTAATAGCCTCGGGCTTTATAAGCTTGTAAAGCGCCGCTCCCTCCTCGTCAAGGTAGTAACTGCCAAAGTCCACTCCCTCGCCGTCGTAAACTTTACCGGCGTAAAGCCCATCGACGGTTACGGGCGCAAAGGCGTCAATGGGATCGCCGTTTTCATCAACTACCTTAGCGGCGACAGTCGCGTTAGTCATAACGTTTACATCGGTAACGGCAGCGTCCTTAAAGGTGGCAATGCCGTTGTCAGCCCCTATTTCCTCGCGGTTAGAAAGGAGCAGACCGATCTTTCCACCGTAAACCGCGTCAGAGGGAAATAGGAGTTCACAGGAAACATCCGCCCAGGAGTTTGACACATTCTTCAAGTTCATTTTCCCCACGAGCGTTTTACCGTCCCTCGCAGCGGTCAGTAGATCATTATCCTTAGCCGTCACAGCGGCTGGGTCTACCGCAAAAATAGCCAGGGAGTCAATGCGGTTTTCGGCCTCACTGTTACCGTTCTGATTGTATGCCTTGAGCTTAAACGTAGCCTTTAGACTGCTGCCCTCAGGCACTTCCGTACCCTCAGGCAGGGTAAAGGCCGCAAAACTCACGCGTTCATTTCCCCATGACACTACCGCCGCCTGGGCGCCGTCCACCTTGTACTCATCCTTAGTCGATGGACGAATGGCTTTTTCAGTAAAGTTCCATCCATAAAATTCATCGGTCACTGTTTCCCCCACCGCAAAAACCGCGGGGAACGATGTCAGCGCCATTATCAGGGCTACTGCCATAGCGACCAGATTTTTTGAATTCTTCATATTTTAACCTCCTTTTTACACAAATACATCTTATCACTTAACGAAGAAAAAGTCAACAGTTTATTTAACGACCGAGCCACGAACTTCATCGAGCGTTACTCCGTGCTTAAGCGCGGCGGCCGCAAGATCGTCATATTCCGCTTTGGCCCGGGCAACGCCGTAGCCTTCAGCTTTTTTGACTCTTATTGGGCCATAGGCCGTTTCAACAGTTTCAACGCCGCGACTTAGGGTATAGCGGCCGCACAGTTTTCGGCGTATGCCAAGGGTAGTGGTAAGACGGAATATCAGTCCGACAAATTTTTCCGCCTCAGCCTCTGGGCAAAGCACCGTCAAAAGCTGACCGGGACGGCTTTTTTTCATATATATCGGAGTCATAAAAACATCAAGCGCACCCTCGTCCATGATTTTACCTGCTGCAAAGCCCAGCTCCTCTCCGGTCATATCGTCGATATTGCATGAAAGCTCAAGCACCTCTCCCCCATTTTCGCCGCTCTCACCGATATATGCTCGCACCGCGGAAAGAATCTCGCTTCCGTCATGGGCATAAAAATGCCTTTTACCCATGCCGCAGCCTATTTTTTCGACCGTCATAGCGCGTTCGGCGGTAAATTTTCCGACAAAATGTTTTAGCAGAGCGGCCCCGGTGGGGGTACATAACTCGCCGTCAATCTTGCCGCCATAGGTGGGCGTCCCTCTAAGGATATAGGCGGTAGCGGGAGCCGGTACGGGAAGTATCCCGTGAGCGAATTTGACCTGTCCGCAGCCCACATGGATAGGCGACGCCAGTATCTGTTCCGGCGACAGCTCGTGTATCAGCAGGCAGACGCCCACGATATCGGTTACGGCGTCCATAGTTCCGACCTCATGAAAATGTATATCCGTTACAGGGCGGCCGTGAGCGTTGCTCTCAGCCTGTCCAATCAGTTCATAGACCGCAATAGCGTCGGCCTTTACCTGTGCGGGGATGTCAAGTCCGTTTATAAGGGCCTGTATTTCGGCCATGCCCGTGTGGTGATGCCCATGCTCGTGGGAGTGGATATGCCCGTGGTCATGCCCGTGGCTCTCACGGACATCCTCTTCGTCCACTCCGTTCACAAGAACGCTAACCCCCATACCGACAATGCCGCACCTTGTGACAGAATTCATTTCCACCTTTACGCCTGGTATCCCAAGCCCGTTCAGGCGGCGTATAAAATCCTCCGGTTCGGGGTGCAGCTCCAGAAGAGACGACATGAGCATATCCCCCGCCGCTCCCATAGCGCATTCAAGGTATAACATTCGCATACCAATTTCCCTCCTTTTTAACAAACACTGTTTTTATTATATCACAGCTTTTTCCTTATGTCAACGTCCAGGCATATATTATTCTTTATAAAAAATAAAACTTTACATTTGGGAATTAATATGATATAATATTTTTAATAGATTTTCCGCAAGCGTTTTTGTTAATAACACAAAAATAAATATACGAGGTACAACTTATGAATTCTTATTTGAAAAAGCTCACTTTTTCCGCAATGCTTATGGCCATAGGTTTAGCGTTGCCTTTCCTAATAGGTCAGGTTCCACAGATAGGAAGTATGCTGCTGCCAATGCACATTCCGGTAATGCTCTGCGGCCTCATCTGCGGCTGGAGATATGGCGGCGCGGTAGGGTTCATACTGCCGCTGCTGCGCTCCGCCTGCTTCGGTATGCCAATAATGTACCCAAACGCAATCGCCATGGCCTTTGAGCTTGCCACCTACGGCCTTGTGATAGGTCTACTGTACAGCCGTTCCCGCTGGCAATGCGTTATCGCCCTGTACCGCTGCCTTATCTCAGCTATGCTGGCCGGTCGGATCGTCTGGGGCCTTGCGGAGGTAGTACTGCTTGGCTTGAACGGCAGCGCATTTACGGTCAAAGCATTTATGGCGGGGGCGTTGCTTAACGCTATTCCCGGGATAATACTCCAGCTCGTACTTATACCGGGAATTATGGTGGCTCTTAACCGCACTGGGCTGGTCAGGTTCCATCGCTGTAAGGATAAAGCCGTCACAAGTTAATAAAAGCGAAAATCACCAACAGAATTTTGTCTGTCGGTGATTTTTAATTGTTATTTTAGTTCCTTTAGTACCGCCAAAACGTACTCCCAGGTGCGTTTAACGGACGCGGTATCCATGCTTTCGGCGGTAGTGTGTATGTCCTTCATGTCAGGACCTATGGACACGCAATCCAGGCCCGGCAGTTTACCGGCAAAGAGTCCGCATTCTACTCCGGCGTGTATAGCCTCTACCGTCGGCTCATAGCCGTACATCTTTTTAAATACGTCAAACATGAGCGTGCGCAGCCGTGAGTCAGGCTTATATTCCCATGCGGGATATTCCCCGTCGCACTCCACTGTGCCGCCCAGCACATCCATAAGGTTCACCAAGCGGGACACCAGCTCGTCTTTTTCAGTGCCAACGCTGCTGCGAACGGCAAAGCTCATAGTCATTTGGTCGGCATAGGTCTTTAGAATTCCCATATTGAGAGAGGTCTGCACCAGACCGGGTATATCGGCGCTCATGCTCTGTATGCCGCCGGGAAGGTTTACAAGGGCGGCGATCATCCGCTTTTTAGAGCCAGCCTCCGCCGCCGCGGCAAATATCCCGTCCCCACAGTCCTTAACAGTCAGGCTGAGGCTGGGATCGCCGATGCGGTATTCGGAAGCGAAAATAGCGTGAAACTTTTCTACTACCGCGTTCACCGCCTCGACGTTTTTATTATCCACAACTATCTTTGCCTGCGATTCTCTGGGTATTGCGTTATCCTTCAGTCCTCCGTCCACTGAGATAAGGCCAAAGTCCACGGTCTTTGACAGCTCGTTGAGCAAGCGTCCCATAAGTTGATTGGCATTTGCCCGGCCCTTGTTTATCTCAACGCCCGAGTGTCCGCCGGTGAGCCTGCTTACCTTCAACGTCAGTATCCGGCCCGCCACTGTTTGGCGCGATATGGGCAGGATACATTTGGCGGTAACGCCGCCCGCGCAGCTCACCAGCAGAACGCCCTCGTTTTCCGAGTCAAGATTCAGCATGGTACGGCTTTTAAGTGGAGTGCAGTCGATATCCGCGGCGCCGTACATTCCAGTTTCTTCGTCAACAGTGAAGATCACCTCAAGTGGCGGATGGGGTATATCCTTGGACGCCAGCAGCGCCAGCCCCATGGCTACGGCTATGCCATCATCGCCGCCCAAGGTCGTTCCCTCGGCGGAAATTATTCCGTCCTCCAGCTTTAACCTTAGACCGTCCTTCTCAAAGTCAATATCGCAGCCGGGAGCCTTCTCGCACACCATATCCAGATGTCCCTGCAGCATGACCGGTTCGGATTTTTCGTAGCCCGGCGCGCCGTCCTTGAAAATGATAACGTTATTCGTGGGATCCTGTATATAGCGAAGCCCGTTTTCCTTTGCGAAATTTACGCAGTAATCGCTTATCCCCTTGGTGTTGCCGGAGCCATGGGGAATGGCGCAGATTTCCTCAAAATATTTGAATACCTCTTTTGGTTCAACGCCTGATAAAACAGCCATTTTTTCTCCTCCTACCTGATTTTTCTGCGGTAAACGGACTTGTTGTCCGTCCGCTCTATAAGACCATCGTGCATCATTACGTCTATAAGCCTCGCGGTAAAGGCCGGATCATCCTGTACAACGGCCCGATTGCGGCTTAAAAACTCTCCGGCGGAGCCAATGGTCTGTACTATGTTGTTTTCCAGAATAGAGTTTTTGCGCAAAATGAAGCGGATCACTCCCATGGAGATAACCGCCGCCGGGATAGAGGCCGATACGGTCATGCCTACGCGAAGTCCCAGGTAGGCGTTAGCCGCGCCGAAAACAACGGAAAGAATGATACCTAAGATTACCGATATTATACACCATTTTTTGTTAAAGGTCAACAAAAATTTTCAATAAATTTTAATTTTTTTATGTTATTTTACTCTTTTTCTATAAGCATAGACAGAGAAAAAGCCGCCGCCTTTATGGCTGTTGAATATGAGGCGTCGGCTCATTTCACGGCCTTGACTCCGCAAAGTATCATTTTCTCCACAAGGGCCGCCATCTGGGCGGGAGATTCCTTCATCCCGCTTGTAAGCCAGGCGGAGCAAACGCCTATGCAGCCGGAGACAATATAATTGTAGAAATACTCGAACTCATCGGTATTTTTTATACCGAGCATCAAATGTGCGTCGGCAAGACATTTCTCCCGAACAATATTTTTCAGCTTGTCCAAAAAAGCCGCGTCGCCGTTTTTCCCCGTCATGACGCGAGCAAGGTCGGCATTTTCAGATAAAAGGTCAAAAAGCTCTGTCAACAGCGGAAACAGCTCGTCGCCGTCCCCTCTGTTAGCGTGACTGTCCACAATGCGGTTGAATTTTTCAATTATTTCGTCCTGCAACTGACGGGCCATATCGTAAATGTCTCGGTAGTGAAGATAAAATGTGCCCCTGTTAATATCGGCCAGCTCGGCAATCTCTCTGACGCTTATGGCGCTAAGGGGCTTTTGCATAAGGAGCTGGGCCAGGGCGCTGGTCATAAGCTTTTTTGTTTTACGAACTCGGCGGTCCTCTTTCTCATTCATATTTTTCCTCCTAATAAACATTTTTCTTTTGATATGTTGATTAACCGTCATAATAGGGAATTTTGCTTATTGCGTCCTTCGACATTGATGAGTATAATATTATTATAATTGTTTAAACGACACTTGTCAATATTTTATGGGAGGAATTTCAATGGGCAAACCTCTTGAAAAAGTTGCGGCTTTTATTGTTGACCGGCGCAAAGGTTTCTACCTTATTTACATACTTCTCGCTATATTCAGCGTCTTTTCCACCAACTGGGTCAAGGTTGACAACAACCTGACCGATTATCTTGACGAAGCCTCCGAAACACGGCGGGGACTTACCTTGATGGACGAGGAGTTCACCACCTACGCCACAGCGGAGGTGATGGTCGATAACATCGCCTATGCCGATAGTGAAAAGCTGCGCACGGAGCTTGAAAAAATTGACGGAGTCAAGGAAATAGCCTTTGACAGCACCGACGCTCACTATAATGACGCGGCGGCGCTATTTTCTGTGACCTTCAGCGCCGAAGCGGACGATCCAATATGCGAAAAGGCCCTTTCTCAGATCGAGAAGCGTCTCAGCGACTACGACCTCTACGTATCGGCGGAGCTGGGCGACACCAAGGCCAAAACCACGGCTGCCGAAATGCGAATAGTTATGGTCATAGCCTGCGTCATAATACTCTCAGTCCTCACCCTTACCTCCAGGACTTATATGGAAATACCTGTGCTGGTGATAACATTTGGAATGTCGGCCCTGCTAAACAAGGGTACAAACTTCATGTTCGGCACAATATCCTTTATATCAAACTCCATTTCCGTGGTCTTGCAGCTGGCGCTGGCTATAGACTACGCCATTATCCTCTGTCACCGTTACACTGAGGAACGGGAAAACCTCGGCGCGAGGGCCGCAGTAGTACAAGCGCTGTGCAAGGCTATACCGGAGATCTCCGGCAGCTGCCTTACCACTCTTTCCGGACTTGGGGCCATGAGCTTTATGCACTTTAAGCTTGGCCTTGACATGAGCATGGTCATGATCAAAGCAATTATTATAAGTATAATAACGGTATTTACCCTAATGCCGGGGCTGCTGCTTTCCTTCAGTCCTCTGATCGACAAGACTCATCACCGCAGTTTTGTACCCAAAATAACAGCCTGGAATGAAATGGTGGTAAAGCTGCGGTACATAGTCCCTATATTTTTTGTCGCCGCTGTCATTGGCTGCTTTTTGCTGTCAAAGGCTTGCCCCTATGTGTACAGCTACACAAATCTTTCGACCATAAATAAAAATGAGGCGCAAATAGCCCAAGAGATGATAAACGATACTTTCAGCTCTGAAAACGTGCTGGCGGTACTCATTCCCTCCGGCGATTATGAAAAAGAGCAGGCTCTCGCGGAGGAGCTGGAGAACTTCCAGCAGGTTGACAGCGTCACGTCACTTGCGGCGGTTGAGGCGAAGGACGGCTACAGCGTCGGCGACAAGCTCAGTCCAAGGGAATTTGCGGAGCTTACCGATATTGATATCGAGTTGGTAAGGCTGGTCTACACAGCCTATGCCTCAAGAGAAGAAAACTACGGACGGATAATAGGCGGAATAGACGATTATCGCATAGCTCTTGTAGATCTGTTCGACTTTGTATACGAGGTCATGGAGGAGGGCTATGTGACGTTGGACGATGAAACCGCCGACGCACTCGAGGAGTTGAACGAAAAGCTCGCGGACGGCAAACTGCAGCTTGAGAGCGATGATCACAGCCGCCTTGTACTCAACCTCAACCTCCCGGAGGAAAGTCCTGAAACCTTTGAATTTCTTGAAACGGTCAGAAGCACCGCTGAAAAATATTACAGCGATGTGACCCTCGCCGGAAATTCCACCAACGATTTCGACCTGTCCTCCACCTTTGGTCAGGATAACACGCTTATAAGCATACTTTCTATCTTATTTGTAATGCTGGTCCTGTTCTTTACCTTTCAGTCCGCCGGCATACCGATAATTCTTATTTTGGTCATACAGGGCAGCGTTTGGATCAACTTCTCCTTCCCCACTTTAATGGACCGTCCGCTGTTCTTTATGAGCTATCTTATAGTCAGCTCAATACAGATGGGCGCGAACATCGACTATGCCATAGTCATAACCAACCGTTATACCGAGCTGCGCCGGGAAATGTCAAAGCTTGACGCTATAAAGCAGTCCCTTGACCTGGCCTTTCCGACCATATTCACTTCCGGTTCCATACTGACGGCGGCGGGAGCGGCCATCGGACTCCTGTCCTCCGAACCCGCAATTTCTTCCATAGGCGTATGCCTCAGCCGTGGAACTTTGATCTCGATCGCGTTGGTCATGGGAGTCCTGCCTCAGCTTCTTGTGCTTGGAGACTTTATTATCGAAAAGACCTCGTTTTCGATCAAAAACATAAAGCGCTCGGGGGCTGGCGCTCTGGCGGCTGTTCTGGCTGTGGGAATGATACCCGCCGTCAGGGCGGAAAGCGACGCCGTTATAATATCCAGCAGGGAGGAGCTTATAGCTTTTTCTAAAAACTGCACCCTTGACACCTGGTCGATAGGAAAGACCGTGGAGCTTACCGCCGATATTGATATGGAGGACGTGTCCTTCTCCCCTATTCCCACCTTCGGAGGCGTCTTTAACGGCAACGGTCATAAAATAACAAACCTGTCCATCTCAAAAAGCGGCTCGGATATTGGACTGTTCCGCTATATTCAAGAGGGCGGCCGGGTCTGCGATCTAAACGTCAGCGGAAAAGTGACTCCCGGCGGCAGTATGAGCCGCGTCGGCGGCATCGCTGGGGACAACTTCGGAGTTATTCAGGGCTGCGCCTTCAACGGGATCGTCGAGGGCGAAAATAAGATCGGAGGCATTGCTGGAAATAACGCCGGTCAAATACTTTCCTGCACCGCCAGCGGCAGCGTCAGCGGTCAAAATTTCACCGGCGGTATAGCCGGTGAAAACGACGGCTACATTTCCGGCTGCGAAAACCAGGCGGCCGTCAATACCTCGCCCGAGGAAAAGAAGCGTAGCCTCACAGATATAGATACCGACGCCGGAGCATTGGTGGAAAACATTATCACTGACCGCGAGGAAAATGAAGAGGAAAGCGTCCTTGGCCACACTGATACAGGTGGCGTCGCCGGATATAACACGGGTATAATCCAGGGCTGTAAAAATGCCGCCGATATAGGCTATCAGCACATTGGCTACAACGTGGGCGGCATTGCGGGGCGGCAGTCGGGATATATCCTCGGCTGCGGCAACAGCCGTACCATAAGGGGAAGGAAGGATATCGGCGGTATCGTCGGCCAGGCGGAGCCATATATCACCCTTACGATTTCCGAAACCACTCTCGACGAAGTAAAAAATCAGTTGGACAGCTTAAATTCCATGATCAACGGCTTGATTTCCGATACCAAGGACTTGGGCAGCGAAGCTGGCAGGCGTCTGGACGAGATAAAAAGGTATGCCGATTCGGCCAGAACCGACGCCAACACCTTGGCAGACAGCGCGCAAAAAATTGTTGATGACAACATTGCCGAAATAAACGCTCTCTCAGCCTCTCTGTCAAACACAGTGAATAAGCTCGCGGACACCTCCGGAGGACTTGTAAACGGCGTGGAGTATATCGAAAGCGCTATGACTAACTTTTCCTCCGCTATAGACGCCGCCGATCTGACGGCGCCGGATATAAGCGGCGACATTGACGAGGCGGCCCTTGCACGGGATGAGCTGCGCTCTATTAACATTTATTCGGAAGAAGTGTCGTCCAATATAGACGGCATTGGGAACGCTCTCGATGAGCTTCGTTCCATTATGGATGACAGCGGCGAATTTAACGGCATAAAATCGGCGCTGGACAGCATTGTTTCCGCCGAGAAGGCTCTTAATTCGGCCCGCGTCGATGCGAGAAAGGCCCTGCGCTATCTCAACAACGGGATAAATGTGAATAACGAGACCCAGGAGCGGCAGTTCCTGTCCGACTTGTCCGCCGCTGTTAAAGCCGCGGCCACGGCAAAGCAGTCAATAAAAGCCTCCCTTGACAGCATAGAGGCCATTATTAGCTCCCATCCAGGAAGCTTTCAAGATTTACTCGGTAATGCCGAGAATATTCTAAGCTTGATACGCACGGTCAATCAGGGACTCGTTCAGAACGCTGCGGCTTTAGATATTATTTCCAACAGCCTTGATGAACTGATTCTGAATACCTCTCTCGATTTCAGCGACTTCTCCCGGGCCGGTATAAGGATTGCGGACGCCTTTGACGATCTGGACCTGGGAATGAGCGCCGTTTCCCGAGGCGTTAAGGAATTTCGCTCCGCGCTGGAAAACGGCATCGACACGGTTTGGGGCGCGAACGGTCTGTTGGATGCTCTTGACAAGCTTGACGCGGCTGTGGACAGCACGAGAAGCACGCTCGGCAGCATCGGCGACGAAGCCAGCACCAAGCTAAACTCGGGGCTTGACCGGCTCGACTCCGCGGCGGATAGCATGAGGACGAAGATAGAAAACTTCGCCGACGAGGCTCGGCCAAAGCTGTCATCCGCCAGAGAACTGCTTAGCTCTGGCCTTAAATCCCTTTCCTATGCGTCGGACGACATTGGGAATACCTTTGACGATGTGTCGAATATCGTTTCCGACTTTATATCGGAGTCCGAGCCACAATTCATCGCTCCCGGAGAGGATTTTCGTTCGGCAGGCGAGGGGCTGCTTGACAGCTTCAGCGGTATTGCAAACGGCATATCCGGGCTGCGCTCCACAGTTTCCGACAGCAGCGAGCTGGACGAACTGAATATGATAAACGATCAACTCAACGTTGTTATGGAGCTTGCGGCCGGAGAGCTTGACAGCTTGAACGGCGGTAGCGACTCTGAAAGGTTCGTCGATGCTTCCGATGAGGACATAGAAAATTCAAAGCAGGGCAAGGTCGCGGACTGTAACAATTCCGGCTCGGTAGAGGGCGACAGAAACGTGGGCGGAATCGCAGGCGCTTTGGCAATAGAATATGCCCGTGACCCCGAGGATGAAATCGAAAAACCTGACGCATTGAACTTTACCTACACCACTAAGGCCATTTTGGCTCATTGCCTGAACGAGGGCGCTATAACTGGCAAAAAAGACTGTGTAGGCGGAATTGTCGGCTTAGCCGACATCGGCACGGTCTACCAATGCGAAAGCTACGCCCCGACTGAAAGCACCTCTGGCAGCTATGTGGGAGGAGTAGCGGGCCGTGCCTCGGGCAATCTTCGGCTCTGTTATTCCAAGGCTGATGTGACGGGCAAGGATTATATAGGCGGCATTGCGGGCAAGGGCGAAAGGCTCTCCGCCTGCGTAAGTCTCTCGGCTGTTACCGGCGAGGAATGTGTGGGCGCGGTCATGGGAGATTGCGACAACAGGAGCGACTCCGCAGGCAACCTCTTTATAGACAGGGGCATTGGCGGTATTGACGGAATAAGCTATTCCGGCTGCGCTGAACCCGCAGATTACGATACATTGGCCAATATGGCAGGTATACCGGTACGACTCATCAGCTTTTCCGTGACCTTTATTGCCGATGAAAAAACTGTAGAAGTACAAAATATAAAATACGCCGAAGATACCGGACGCATAGTTTTTCCCGAAGCGCCGGAAAAAGAAGGCTGCTTTGGCCGCTGGCCAAAAATCGAGGAAGATACGGTGACCTCTGATATTAAACTGGTGTGCGAGTATCAGCCATATATAACGGTAATTTCCAGTACCGAAAAAAGCGGCGAGCTTCCTGTCGCGCTGGCGGAGGGCAACTTTACTGACGAAGCCGCGCTCCATGCGACCGCAACCGGAGAGAACATCTATGACATCGAGCTTTCCTCCGCTGGCTCAGGGCCAGCCACGATCAGGCTTTTAAAGCCTTCCGGAAAAGCTCTTGCCGGTACAGTCGCGGTTCAGCTAAAGACGGAATCGGGTTGGCGGCGTCTTGACTCAAAGGAGCGGGGAAAATATGTAGTTTTTGAAATCCCCGATCCTGCGGCCACAGTACGTCTTGTGAATGAAGGCATGAGCATACTCCTGCCAATATTGATATTGTTGTTAGCGCTTATTTGTCTTGCCGTCTTGTTCATTATATACAGGAAAAGGAAAGCAAAGGGTAAAGCACCCACGAGTTCTAAGGCGCAATAAAAAACTCTATGTACGATGGGTAAAGCCCGAAAGGGAACTCCCTTTCGATACTATGCTCTAAGGGCCGCCGGTTTACCGGCGACCTAGAGCGCTGACAAAGGTCAGCGCTCTCGCTGGGGCAACCCAAACGGCGTCGTCGCAAAGGGTGACTTTGCTCCAAATTTTTCACAAGAAAAATTTAGGAGCGCGTACCCTTGCTCCTCCTTTCCCACAAGCAACTCCGTTGCTTGTGGGGCCTGTTGTTTTCCCGCGAATCTCTTTAAAGTTTTGGGTCCAGCGTCACGCTGGCGGGCGCTTTCGCTTACGAAAAATCAATAGATTGATTTTTCTACCCCGATTATAGTATAAAATCTCGGGTACACGCCCCGAGATTTTATGTTTTTTATCGAAAGGGGATTTCCCATCGTGCATAGGGTTTGTCAGTAGTCTGGGCCGCCGGTAAACCGGCGGCCCTTCAAGCTCATGTCTTAATTCTGCATATAAATCTGCTGTCCCTCAATGAGCGGATAACTTACGAGTTTATCGCCGTCAAGCTGCTCACGGCGCATATCAACGCCAGTTATGCGGCTGTTCTCGTATGTTGTGTAATAATATATCCCCTTATCCGTGTTACAGCATGAGGAATAGATCGTGTATTCGTATCCATGCTCAACCTTGCAACAACCGCGCTGCTGTGCGACGGAAGAAAGAATATGGAAAAACTGACTTACGCTTTCTGACTCGGAGCTTCCCGAACGGGAATTCATTTTTGTGAACGTGGCCTTTATAAAGCGCGAGGCGGAGGACAGATCACCCGGGAGGCCCAAGCTTCCCATGCCGCGACTGTAGGGAGTCAGGCATAGGCCCTCAGAAAATCGGTTTTCCGGGTCGGATGGAGACAGACTCATGTAGTTGGCCAGATTGGTCATGTGGTAGTCAAAAGGCGGATTATTCGTAAGTATACCCACGGGGTCGTCATAAATTTTTAAGCCGTCCTTCACCGACTCTACCACGATGCTCTCGTCTCGGTCGGATATCATCCAGTGCAGCGGGGACAGAGGTAGCTGTTCGCTGAAATCTTCCTTCAAAAGGTTCAGCCGGGACAGCTTTTTCCTTGTCTCGCCCACAGTAGCGCAGTCGCCCAGGATCCACGGAATGAACTCAAAGGGCGCGACGTTGTCTTTACCCTCAGCCTCGCTCTTGTAATCCGCGTTGCCCGGGAAGTTCAGTCCGGCCATGCTAAGTCCCTTTTCGTTTGTAGCGTCGTAATAGAGCGGATAGTTTTCTTGAACAAAAGCCATGCCAATCATGGCATAATGATTTTTCATCTTCCCCATACGTCGAAAGCTAAACTCATAATTCCTTGGCGTGACTGTGACCGTCTGGTTGTAAGCAAATTCATAGTCAAGATTTCGTCCGAAATAGTGATCGTTAGTTTTGTATGTTGCCGCTGTACACATCTATATTACCTCCATTTATGTTAAATTAACGCTGTATGGGCTGCGGAGCAATTTTAATACGCCGATCCATCTTTTGTTTGTATAATTATATCATATTTTATTTTATTATTCGATTCTATACTATAAATAGCGGTGTACCCAAAACCACCTCTCAAAAAAAGGGCGCACATATTTGGAAAAACCTCTATAATGAATTTACCCCTAATACTAATACCTAATAAAATCATCAATTCACGGCGGTCTTTTTGCGCCATACGGTGTCTCGTCAAAGCTGACCTCATATAGCAAAATCTAATTTTTGCGAAAATTAGATTTTTGGCTCAATCGGTCGCTTCTCCTCTTCCCACAAAAACAACTCTGTTGTTTTTGTGGGGCCAGTAATGCTTGACAATACATACAGTATTGCCTGCGGTCTCTTCCTTGTCTGACACAAAAATTCCTCACCCCTCAGTTGACGCTTTTAATAGGGATTAGTATAAATCCAGACAGGAGGAAACAAACATGCTCTCTATCAACAATTATACTACAGAAATTCTCAATTTGCAAGTGGCAATAGTAAAAAATGTGTAAACTGCCATAAACAAGCTAATTGTTCATAGGGAAATGCCCGTAAAAGAGTACATCTGCCCTGTCTATTCCTCTGTTATCAGGATATTCTGCCGGACAGAAAGAACAGCCATCTAATCGAATATTTGAGCGGATATGACAAAAAGAGCCGGAAGTGTCAGCCAAACTGATGGGTGGATACATGAGGCGCAAAGCAGTGGGTTAGGCAAGTATGAAAACTGTGGAAATACGTTTATCGCTGGGGGTAAAGGCATTCTGAACTCATTTAAATATGGGTAGACAAACGGCTTTACGGAGGGCTGTAACAATAAAATCAAGGTCTTGAAACACAATGCTTATGGTTATAGGAACTTCATAAGGTTTTGAAATCAAATATTATTTATGTTTTATTGACGAGATGATGAACAAAATGCAGCATAAAATTCATATGAAAAACAGGCCTCGACTTGGGCCGAAACCTGTTTCATAAATTCTTTATCGGATTTTACACCACTATTCTTGACATAGAACCAGTTTTTTTCATTCGGTTTAACGCCATTTATATGCACAGCCTTTGTTATCTTGTTAAAAATACCTCTCCCTTGCCAACGCGGGTTCGCCAATAATCAAGCAGATCGCGCATTGTCTGCTCAAAGCTTATCTG